>JALYJG010000023.1 GCA_030775365.1 Pseudomonadota bacterium | reverse complement strand
CGCCTTGGGTGCTAAGCGAAGCCGCGTGACGAGCTCGGCGTATAAAGCGCCGCGTTCCTCGAAATTCGCGAACTGATCCCAAGAAGCGCAGGCGGGCGACAGCAGAATGACCGCGCCGGGCTTCTTGTCTTTCCAAGCGGTTAGAGCCGCCTGCTCGACCGCTACATTTAATGTACCGCATTGCGTGAACGGCACTTTGCCTTCGCACCATGCCGCAAACGCCCCGGCCGCTTCGCCGATCAAAAACGCGTGCCGAATGCGTGGAATAAAGGATTCGAGTCCCTCGAGGCCGCCAGCCTTCGCGCGCCCGCCGAGAATCCAATAGATATCGTCATAGCATGCGAGCGCTTTGCTTGTTGCATCGGCATTCGTGGCCTTGCTGTCGTTCACGAACCTTACACCCTCGATTTCGGCAATGAGCTGCTGGCGATGAGCAAGCCCGGGGAACGTTTTGAGGCCTTTGACAATCTGATCCTTAGCAAGGCCGAGCGCGCGGCAGGCAGCAAAAGCGGCGCAGGCATTTTGCCAGTTATGCGGGCCGGGCAATGTCGGAAGGGCCCCAAGACTGGTGACCAGACCGCCCTCTTCCTCGCCCGTGTAGCAGAACATTTGCCGTCCCGCTGCCATGACGCCACGAGAAACCGCGTGCGTTACCGAAACTTCCTCGATCTGGATGTTGTCCTTACGGCGCGCTTCTAAGATCAGCCTGCGGGTCGATTCATCATCCGTCGCGATGACGAGAGTCTGCGGCTCAGTCGTGGCGAAAATACGGGCCTTGGCTGCGATGTAGCCCTGCATATCACCGTGCCGCTCAATATGGTCGGGCGTAACGTTCAGCAGAACTGCGACCTTGAGCAGATTCCGTTCGATCAGTTCAAGCTGATAGGAGGACAACTCCAGCACATAGATGCCCTCGGGACCCATGGCGTCGAACGACAGGACGGGCGTGCCGAGATTGCCGCCGACCTGCACCTTGCGCCCGGCGCTCGCTAGGATATGACCGATGAGCGCCGTCGTCGTCGATTTACCGTTCGTTCCGGTAATGCCAACATAGGTGGCTTGCGGGCAAGCCCGAAACAAAAGCTCAATATCGCCGATGACAGGCACGTTCGCCTGGCGTGCGCTCAGAACTCCCGGATGCGGCGCCGGATGGGTATGCGGAATGCCGGGCGAAAGAACGAGCGCTGTGAAGCCCTTAAGATCGGCACGCGCAATATCGCTGACCTCGTAGCCGGCTTCCGTCGCCAGCTTCCGCGCCGGCATGCGATCGTCCCATACCACGACGTGCGCCTGGCTGGCCCTCAGAGCCGCGGCCGCCGCCATTCCCGACTTGCCGAGCCCGAGCACGGCATAAAATTCTTTCTCGGCATTTTGAAGCGTAATCATCTCGCCTTTCTAGCAGTTAAAGCGCTCGGCGCGGAAGGGGGCGGTATCGCAGAAAGGCGTTTCCCCTGTCATCATTTCCGCCAGAAGGCGCGCCGAGGCCGGCCCAGCTGTTATGCCGGAATGGGCGTGCCCAATGTTTAGCCACAGCCCTGGATGCCGGGGCGCGCGGCCGATGACAGGGCGCGAGTCGCTGAAGCAGGAACGGTTGCCGCACCAGGGAGCCCCGGAGACCGGTTCGGCCAACGGGAACAGTTGTTTTGCGTAAGGCAAGATAAGGTTTAATTGCACGGGATCAGGCGGATCGCTGACCTCGGCGATTTCAGCGCCGGTGACGAGACGATACCCCTGCTCCATTGGCGCCATAACATAGCCAACATCCATATCGGTGAAAGCGTGGACAAACGACGCCCCGCCCGACATGCCGAAATGGCGATGATATCCGCGTTTCGTTCCGAGCGGGAAATGATACCCGAGCGGTCGAAGGATGTCTTGTGCCCAAGGACCAGCGCAAATAACGACCTCCGACGCGGATAGCGAGACAGTACCTGCGTCAATAACCCAAGCGATCCCACCCTGCTGCGAAAGCGCACGCACCTCCGCTTGCCGGAAGGCTCCCCCCTCGCGCACAAACCTCTCGGCATAGGCAGAAGTGACAGCACCCGGATTCGTGAGGCGGGCGCTTGTGACCCAACGAACGGCTTTATAAAATCCCGGCTTCAGATGGGGCTCGATGTCGGCCATGGCGCCGCGATCGGCGATATCGAAGCTTACGCCCATCTCTTTGGCGATTTCGAGCTCCCATAGGCTCCCTTCGAACGAGGCCTGTGAACGGTAAAGGGCGATACGCCCATGGGGCGATAAATAACGCGCGGCGTCCGTTCCGCGCATGAGCACGCGATGCTCATCAAGGCCCGCGGCATTCAAGGGACGCATCATACGACCGCTGGCTTTGCGGGCCGAGCGCCGGGAGCGCCAGAAAAATTCTAGTATCCAGGGTATGTGACGCCAGGAGCTGCGGTAGTGGAGCCGTACGGCCGGGTCCTTGTTCAGCAAAATTCCTGGAAGGCGACTTAAAGGCGGCACTCCAAAAGGTAGCGTATCATAGGTTTGCAGAATGCCTGCATTGCCGAAGGAGGTTTCAAGGCCCGGCCCGCGGCGATCGATCAAAAGGACCGTCTTGCCGCGTACACGCAAGTGAAGCGCTGTCGCAACGCCAACAATGCCTGCGCCGATAACCGCAACGTCGTACCTCTCGGACATTTCCTTATCTAAGCTTGAGCGTCGACAAACCGATTAAACCCAGAATGCAGGCAATGATCCAGAAGCGAATGACGATGGTCGGCTCCGACCAGCCGAGCTTCTCAAAATGGTGATGGATGGGAGCCATGCGGAAAACACGCTTGCCCGTCGTCTTAAACGCCGCAACCTGGATAATCACGGAGGCCGTTTCGATCACGAACAGCCCCCCCACGATGGCCAGAACGAGTTCGTGCTTGATGATGACGGCGATGGATCCGAGGGCGCTACCAAGGGCAAGCGAACCGGTATCCCCCATAAAAACCTGTGCCGGCGGCGCATTAAACCAAAGAAAGCCAAGACAGGCGCCTACGAGCGCGCCGCAAAAGACGCTGAGCTCTCCCGAGCCCGGAACGTGGTGGATCTGCAAGTAATTGGCAAAGACGGCGTTGCCGACAAGATAGGTAAATACCCCAAAGCAAAGCGCCACAATAATTACGGGCACCGTCGCAAGTCCGTCGAGCCCGTCGGTCAGATTGACGGCGTTGCTGGCGCCCACGATGACGAACACGGCAAACACGACAAAGAACCAGCCCAGCTGCAGCATCGCTTCTTTGAAAAAAGGAATAGCGAGCGTCGTCGACTGCGAAGGAGTCGTGAAATTGATGATCATCAGGACGGCCACCGTCGCGATGATGGATTGAATGAGCAGCCTTACCTTCCCAGGAACGCCGTGATGGGAGCGGCGGGTGAGCTTTCGGTAATCGTCGGCAAGACCGACAAGGCCAAACCCGGTCGTTACGAACAACACGATCCAGGTATAGGTGTTGGTCAGTTCCGCCCATAACAGTGTACTCACAATAACGGAAATCAAAATCATGAGACCGCCCATAGTCGGCGTGCCTTTTTTCTTCAGATGCGTTTCCGGACCATCACTGCGTATCGGCTGACCCTCGCCCTGTTTTTTACGGAGCCAGCGGATTATGGCCGGCCCAAATAACAGACAGATGATCAGGGATGTCGCCAGCGCTCCACCCGTTCGGAACGTGATATAGCGAAAAAGATTAAACAGAATAAAATCATGCGCGAATGGCGCAAGAAGATTAAAAAGCATGGTCCAGCCGGGCCCTTTCTTTACCGAACGCAGGTTTCTGGCATGGTTCGGCGACTCAATATTTAACCACAAAAAAAGAGTGGGGTCAGAGGAAAGTTTTTAGGCTGGCATCCGCTCGAGCAGTGACGTGTCCCCGTAGGAGTAGAACCTATAACCGTTGTCCAAGGCATGGGCATAGGCGTTGCGCATGCGCGCCGTGCCCGCAAAGGCGCAAACGAGCATAAAGAGGGTCGATTTCGGCAGGTGAAAGTTGGTTACGAGGGCATCGACGGCACGAAACCGGTAGCCGGGCGCTATGAATATGTCGGTCTCGCCTTGAAACGGCCTGACGTCACCGTTGGGGTCAGCCGCGGCCTCGAGCAACCGCAGCGAGGTCGTCCCCACGGCCACGATGCGCCGCTTTTCCCGCCGTGCCGCGTTGATAAGAGCGGCGGCCTCAGCCCCAATCTCTCCGCGCTCCGCATGCATAACGTGATCACGGAGCGTTTCTGTTTTCACAGGCAGGAAAGTTCCCGCGCCCACATGCAAGGTGACCGCCACACGCTCGACGCCACGCAAAGTCAATTGCTCGAAAAGCTGGGGCGTGAAATGGAGGCCAGCGGTCGGCGCAGCGACGGCCCCCTCCCTCGCGGCATAGATCGTTTGGTAGGAGGTCACATCGGCGAGCGCCTGGCCTTTACCCCGCTTGATGTAGGGGGGCAACGGGGGCTCGCCATATTTCTGCAGCCAGCCAAAGAGCTCATTGTCCGGCACGGAAAAGAGCACAAGCACTTCCCCGCCTTCCCGCTTCTGCAGGATCTTGGCTTGAAATCCCGGTGCAAAGGTAATCACGTCGCCCACCCGCAATCTTTTACCCGGACGCGCAAAGGCGAGCCAGGTCGCGTCGGTCTCACGCTTATGCAGGAGCAGCTCCACATGCACGCCGCCCCTTTGTCCGAGAAGCCGCGCCGGGATGACTTTGGTGTCATTGAGCACCAACATATCGCCGGCACGTAAAAGAGCGGGCAAATCATAAACATGCTTATCGGCGAGGCCGTGTTCGCCCACATGGAGAAGCCGCGCGTGATCGCGAGGCACGACGGGAGCTTGTGCTATGCGGGATTCCGGCAAAGCGAAAGCGAAATCCTTGGTCAACCCCGCGTAGACGGGGCGCTCACGGCGCGCGGACGCTGACAAAATTTTCCCTTGTTCGAACAAAGCGATACGTATAGAAATTTGATCCAGGTTTTGAGATTCTACGCGAGAAGCAAGGCGTGTGGAAATAAATACCGGCACCGGTCTTGAAATAAACGTAACCGTTTATTAACTATAAGGTAGTAAGGTGCTAATAAGGATTATAAGAGGATGGGAGGCTTTAAGATTAGCAAGCACTCGCCAGGATCATCACCTCATTTGACCGCTTGCGGCCTAATCCCTTCTGTAACCCTCCGTTCCACAAATGTCCGAGCCTTTTTAAGACCATCGCAGGGTGCGGTGGTCCCAACCCACGTCCGGCCGTGTGCTGGACAGAAACGAGGCAAGAATGGCAAAGCGACGTCACTTTGAGCATTCCAACCATAATGACAAGTCGCATAACGTCGAACCTTTCTATACCAAAAATTCCCCATGGGATCCTCTGAGCCAACCCGGCGCCGACCGCCGCGATCAGAGCTATATCCGCAAAATCAAACCACAAAACGCCAATCAGTCCCTTCTGCTCGAAGCTATGGCCAAAAACAGCCTGGTGGTCGCCGCCGGACCAGCTGGCACGGGCAAGACCTATCTAGCGATTAGCGCAGCTGTGGAGGCACTGGAAGCCGGACGCGTGGATCGCATCGTGCTGTCGCGCCCCGCCGTTGAAGCCGGCGAGGCCTTAGGCTTCCTGCCCGGCGACATGCATGAAAAAATGGCGCCTTTCCTGCGCCCCCTTTACGATGCACTCAATGACCGCATGGGCAGCAAGCGCCTCAAGCAGTGCCTGCAGGATGGTGCCATTGAGATCGCACCGATCGGCTACATGCGCGGCCGCACGCTCAACAATGCCTTTGTCGTCATTGATGAGGCGCAAAACTGCACCTACAACCAGATCAAGATGCTGCTAACCCGTCTTGGCTGGCACTCGACGATGGTGCTGACAGGGGATCCCGACCAGAGTGACCTGCTGCAAGGAATGTCGGGCCTGGCTGAAATCGCCAAAAAACTCGAAACGGTTCCCGGCATCGCGGTTGTGAGGTTGCAGGACGCTGATATTGTCCGGCATCCGCTCGTGGCCAGCATGCTGGGCGTGCTTTAGTCGAAGATCAAGGCATCGAAAGACGCGGTCGCGCGGCCCAAGACCGACCTACCACGCCGCGCCCCCGCTAGAGGATCGGACCGCCTCAAGGATCACAGCGCCTCACGTAAAAAAATCTCCCTCAAGACCCTGCCTTTGAAGTCTAGCCTCCGTACAGATCTTTTGCCCTCAATTCGAAGGCCGAGACCATTTTACGCAAAGCCTTGTCGAAGAACATTTCCATTGCCATACGCAACAGCGGTGACTGGAAGTCAAAATCGACATCGAACGAGACCTCACAGCCCTCCCCGCCACTGGGCCCGAATATCCATTTATTGCTGAGATGCGATAAGGGTCCTGAGAGGTATTTGACGACGATGCTGTGCGGACGGTCCAGTATGACGTCCGACGTAAATTTCTCCTGAAACATTTTGTAGCCGATGATCAGGTCGGCCTTTAAAGCGTGCTCATCGCGCGTCAGGACACGCGCCGCCCGGCACCAGGGCAAAAACTCTGGGTAGCGGCCGACATCCGCCACAAGATCGAAAAGTTGTGTTGGCGAGTAAGGCAAAATACGGGTTTCGTGGTGTTTAGGCATAGGCTAAAACCCAGTGGTCAGACATCTCAAGTCGCGCTAAACCTATGCCAGAAGCGCTGGCGGCGAAAGACCCCATCATGCCCCGTTCCACACCGTTCGCATATAAAGGCCATGCTGGATGAATCGCCTCGGCCTCTACCTGTTCCGCCAGTTATCGATCGCTTTCGTCTTCGCCAGCGTAGCCGTGGCGTTCGTCATCCTGTTTACCCAGTCTTTCCGCGTATTGTCGCTCGTGATCGAGAATTCATCGACAGCCCTCGTGTTTTTCCAGTTAATGGGGTTGTCGATACCAACGTTCCTGCCACTCGTGCTGCCCCTGGGGCTCGGCGTTGCGATCGTGTTCGTCTATCACAAACTGGCGATCGACAGCGAACTCGTCGTCATGCGCGCTGCTGGGGTAAGCCCCATGCGGCAGGCTAAGCCGGCCCTGGCCCTGACGGGGCTCGTGCTGATCATATGCTACGCACTCACGCTTTGGATCACACCGGCGGCCAACCGCAATCTTGTCGAGCTGCAATATCAGGTGCGTGACAGCTATGCCGTCTTCCTCTCGCGGCCCGGCAATTTCAACGATATCACGAATGGTTTGACCTTTTATGCTCAAAGGCGCGGCGCCAACGGCGCGCTGCAGGGTATCTTGATCCACGATGTGCGCCATGCCGAGGTGCCCATCACGATCATGGCGGATACGGGGCAGATTGTGAACAACACCGACCAGCCTCAAATCGTTATCTTCAACGGCCGCCGCCAGGAAATGAATGTCAACACCGGTAAGTTGTCTGAGCTGGCCTTCGACCAATATGTGCTCGATCTCAACGCCTTGCGAAACACAACCAACCATCGGCCCGCCGATCCACGCGAGCAGAGCGTGGGGCAGCTTCTGCACCCGACCGAGGAAATGCTGCACGGCCGGGCGACGCACGAGCATATTATTGCCGAGCTCAGCACGCGCTTGTCATCGCCCCTGCTCGCTTTATCCTACGCTTTGATCGGGCTCGCGGCTATTCTCGCGGGGGAATTCAACCGGCGGGGCATGGGGCGCCGCATCCTCATCGCTGGCGCCGCCATCATCTTTGTTCAGGCGCTTTTCATGTCCCTTAATAATACGGTAGCCCATGACCTCTGGATGGCCTTCGTGCTCCCACTTGGCACGCTGGTGCCGGCCGCGATAAGTTTCATACTCCTCAACGGCGATCCCTGGCGCCGCCGCGCTTTGCGGCAGCGCAACGCAAGGCCAGCCCATCCATGATTCAGCACTGGACCCTTAACCGCTATTTCGGCCGCCAATACCTGCTTTGGTTTATGCTGTTCCTTTTGGCCTTGGCCGGCATCATCTTCCTGTTCGAAGTGGCCGAACTTATGCGGCGCGCGGCCGATCGCCCGGATGCAAACTTTATCCTTGTGCTCAAAATGGGCATTTATAAGGTGCCAGATACGATCGAAAAAATTCTCCCCTTCGTTGTCCTGTTTTCCGGGATGTTCACGTTCTGGCGCATGACGCGCAGCCAGGAGCTTGTCATCGTGAGATCCGCAGGTGTTTCGGCGTGGCAATTCCTTATGCCCGCGCTCACAGTCACTTTATTGTTCAGCTTTTTCAACGTGACGCTCGTCAACCCCATCGGGGCGGTTTTCAACAGCCGGTATAAGGCGCTGGAAATGCGTTACCTGGAGCACGTGCCGACACTGGAACTAACGGGTGCCGGCCTCTGGCTGCGTCAACGCAACAATGACCGCCATTATCTGCTCCACGCCGACCACGTCGAAATGGAACCACTGAGGCTGACACCGCTCATCGTTTTTATCTTCGATGCCAACGACCATTACCTTGGGCGTATCGATGCGCCGAAGGCCGTTCTCCGCGACGGGTTCTGGGATATCGAGAATGCGTGGTTCAATTGGGACCAAAAGCCCCCTGAGCACAGCGACGCCTACAGTCTCAGCACGACCCTGACGCTTGATAAAATCCAGGAAAGCATGGCACCGCCTAACACGATTTCTTTTTGGGAACTGCCAGGTTTCATTCGTGCATTGAAAGCCATCGGGCTGCCGCCGGCCCGGCACGAGTTAGAATTTCAAGGACTGCTGTCGCAACCGATCCTTCTCTGCGCCATGATTTTTCTAGCCGCCGCCTTCTCGTTGCGGATGAGCCGCCGCGGCGGCGCTATGAGTATTATCGTGGCGGGTGTCGTGGCCGGCAGTACAGTGTTCGTGCTCGGCAACGTCGCAACGGCCCTGGGTGCGAACCAGCGATTGCCGGTCGTACTCGCCGCATGGGCGATACCGATCGCGGTACTGGCCCTTTCGAATGCCGCTTTGCTTTATCTCGAAGAAGGCTAGGACGATCAAGCCGCCTTGCGGATGGCGCGCTTGGTCTTCGTTTGCATGAGCCACCAGGCGGCGCGGTTGGCCATCCCCTGCCACACCGTGTGCGGTCGGAAACCGCAGGCCTTAAACACCATAGCCACAACGCGTTCGACGTGCTCCTGACGGTAGAAAGGATAGGCGCGAATCATATAGGCCGAGGTGTAGACAGGGCGGTCGTAAACCGCACCGGCCGGCGCGTTAGCGGCAAAATAAGCGTAAGCGAGTTCGTCGTCTTCGGATTCCTGGATTCGGCTCAATCCGATCTTGAGACGTTCCAGGCGCGTGAGCGCCTCACGTTCGAGATATTGTTTAAGATAGTCGTAGAAAAGCTTGTAGTGGCGCAGCTCATCGGCAGCAATGTTGCGGCAGATGAGCTTGAGGACGGGCTCCTCCGTCGCATCCGCAAGAGCCGTGTAATAGGAGCTCGTGCCGGTTTCGACGATGCAACGCGAGATCAGCTCACCTGAGTGTGAGCCCCGAATGGATTTGGAAGCGTCGAGGCTGATTTGAAAGCCGGCGCTATACCGCGCGACGGCGGCCTGAAAGTCAAACGAGGGGTCGACCTTCTCAGCCCATGCACCCAAGGCCTCACCGTGCTGCACTTCCTCCAGCGCCCATTCCTTCATGGCCTGTTGAAAAGCCGGATCGTCGGGGAAGACGTTGCAAAGATAATGCGCGTAGTCATGGGCGTTGTATTCAACCAGCGACGCGGCCTTGATGATTTTTAGAATCTCCCCATCAACCTTCGCCAGATCAAGGCTATCCCAGGGCAAATCGGCGATTTTCCAGTGTTCTCTACTCACGATTCCATCCGCGTGCTTTCCGAATGCCAATGTTCTATAACAATTCGGCATAAATATGACGCCTGAAATTGCCTAGTCAACAAGTGGAGTGTCAAGTGCCGGAAAATCTTCCCCTGGTTATCATCGGCGGAAATAGCCTTGTTGCCCCATATTTGATGGAAAATTTACGCGTCGAAGGGCGCATAGCCGACGTCATTTCCCGCAACACGGTTCCTGTCCCCGAGGGCTTTACCTTTACGGCGCTGGATTTGCGGCAAGACAGGAACTGGATTGCGCCGGAAAACGCTGTCATCATCAGTCTGCTGCCTTTATGGGTCCTCGCAACTTATTTACCACGCTTTATCGGCGTTAACTCAATTATCGCGCTAGGCTCGACAAGCCTTTTCAGCAAGGTCGGCAGCTCCGACAGCGTCGAGCGAGCGACGGCAGCTGGGCTTGAGGTCGCCGAGAACAACCTGCGTGAATGGTGCCGGCGCAGCAATGTGCATGGCACCCTTCTGCGTCCGACCATGATCTATGACGGCATCCACGACAACAATATCGCGCGTATGGCCCGCTTCATTCGCCGTTTCCACTGCCTTCCCTTGGCCGCGCCTGCCAAGGGCTTGCGGCAGCCGATCCACGCCGGGGACGTAGCCCGGGCCATCCTCAAGACCCTGGGTAACAGTTCAGCGGAAGGCAAGGCGCTCAACATAGCCGGCGGGGAGGTGCTAACCTACCGGGCGATGGCCGAAAAAGTTTTCGACGGCCTTGGCGTGAAGCGGCGGTTAATTATGTTACCGGAGAGTTGGCTGGAAAAGAGCTTTCGCTGGGGATCAAGAGCGGGAATTGTGCGCGAAAAAGCTTTCGGAAGCTCCGTCTTCCGGCGCATGAACGAGGATCTCGTCTTTGAGGTTGCAGAAGGACTCCGCCTGCTGGACTATCAACCGCGCGGCTTCCTGCCTCGCTTCGATGTCCCTCACAAAGACGCCCCTCACAAAGACGGCCTGTGAGCACTTCCGCGAAGCGCGCACAGGCCGCGATGACCTAACAAGAAAGAACGAGAGGGCTTATTTCTTCTCGTCGATGTGCCGCAGAACCTTGGCAAAACGCGAAGAAGCGACGCCGAGATTCAAACTTCCGACAACGAACAGGATATTGGCGCTGAGGCCACCGGCGGTCAGAGCCTCGAGCCCTTCTTTGGCACGCTCGAACGGTTGCAGGGCATGGATGACGGCATCCGAAATAGCGATATCAATGCCGAATACGAGAAATAAAACACCGGCTGCAATTTGCCAGCCAACCATGCGAAGCGTTTTTTCGGCGTTCTCTTTCAGTTCAGTAGGCATCTTCTCCCCCAATGTTTAGTTTCAAAAATCGTTACCACTCGTTGCGATTTCGTACAATGCTGTGCTTAATTTCTTATTAATTTATGTTCCACATCCAAAACGATCATTGGCACCGGCCCTAAATTGCTCGGAACGACTCGGCCGCCCGAGGTCACCCTACCGACGACGGCTATGAGATACAGTTGCTATGAGGATTTACGGGATATGCGCTCGATTTCCTTTTGCACCAAACGATCCACGGTGGCGGGCAAATTCTGATCAAGCCACTCCTTCAGAAGCGGGCGCATCAATTCAATGACCATGTCCTCAAGGGTGCGGGCGCCGTTCCCGATCGGAGTCGCGCTCAGCGGCGCGGTCGATAGGCGTTCAATCTCAATCGTGCTCGCAAGCGCCGATAGAGATGTGGCCGCTGCCGTGACCACCGGCTCCGAAACAAGCGATTCCGAAGCCGACGGCGTCAGCGGCTTTGGCTTAATCGTGATGGCTTCGGGCGGTGGCGGCGGTGGTGCAGATGGCGCGGGCGCGGGGGTAGCCGCCACAACGGGCAACTCCTCGGCCGGCGCGACCGGCTTAAGATCGATGACCGACCCATCATCCTGCACCATTTGCGTCAGTTCGATGACATCGCTAGCTGCAGCGCCATTGGCAACAGGCGCACCATTTTCATCAGTAATGATTTTCCGAATGGAGGCAAGGATCTCCTCCATCGACGGCTCTTGGCCGCCCGCCGCGGGCTCTTGAACATCAGCCATGTCGAATCGCACGAATGGGAGAAAAAGGAACTTGGACTCTATCCGCTTTTCAAAGCGTTGCAAGACCAAAAGGGCGGACCATATTTCCTAACCGGCAAAAGGCTCCGCCTCTCGGTGCTTGTAGGGAATATAGGCCGGCGCAACCCACCAGCTGGGATGGGCGGCCAACAAGGCGGCGGCAGCCGCCCGCGCCGCCGAACGATCCGGATAAAAGCCAAAGCAAGTGGCGCCGCTTCCCGACATCCGGGCCAGAAGCGAACCCGAGGCCTCAAGCGCCTCGATGACGTCCCCGATCGTGGGCAAAAGGCGGCAAGCGGGATCATAAAGGTCGTTTCGACGAGCCAGCAGCATCTCGACAAAGCTCGCTAGGCTTCGCGGCGCCTCGCCGAATTGCGCGCATGGGGAAAAGGGATCACCATTGTCGCGGTAGGATTTATAGACAGCGGGCGTTGGCAACGCTTGGCCCGGATTGACGAGAACGCAATCGACGTGCGGCAGCACGGGAGCGGGCGCCGTGCCTAGGGTTGTGATGTAGTTATTCTCGGTCATGAGACAAACGGGTACGTCCTGCCCGTGACGCCGCGCGGCTTCGAAGATCTGCGGATCCTGAGGTGCCATCGCCCAATACCCGGCGAGAGCCCGGAGGACAGCCGCAGCGTCGCTTGAGCCACCGCCTATGCCGGAGGCAACGGGGAGGTTTTTGACAAGCGTAATCTTGACGTTTAAAACGCGACCGGTCAGTTCGGCCAGCGACCGCGCCGCAGCCACAATGAGATTGCCGGAGAAATCTTCACGTGCCAGAGCTGCTGCTTGTGGTCCTTCCAGCGCGAACGCAAAACTCTCCGCCCGCTCTAAGCGGATGTGGTCACCGACGCTCGCAAAGGCCACAAGACTGTCGAGATCGTGATAGCCGTCGGCTCGCCTGCCCGTGATATGCAGGTAAAGGTTCAATTTGGCAGGCGCAAAGGCGTGGATGACGTGCATGGAAATCCTTTAGGGCCCCAGCGGCTTCCAATCAACCGCCAATTCCGGCTTTCAGGATCTCCGCCGCCACTTTGGTGTTGAACTTCTTGAAATTCTCTTGGAATAGACCGACGACCTTTTGGGCGGAGGCATCATAGGCCGCCTTGTCATGCCAAGCATCTCTCGGATGCAAAAGATTCGCGTCCACCCCTGGGCAACTCGCGGGGATCATGAGACCAAAAACGCCATCTGGGCGGAAGTCCCCCGCGGCCAGTTCCCCTGAAAGCACCGCTCGCAAAAGACTTCGCGTTATATGGATCGGCATGCGGCGCCCGACGCCGGCCCCGCCGCCGCTCCAACCCGTATTGAGCAGCCAGCAATTTACATGCTGCGCCGCTATTTTTTTGCCAAGCAGCTCGGCATACAGCTCAGGGGGCCGCGGCATGAAGGGGGCGCCGAAGCACGCGGAAAAGGTCGCCTGCGGCTCAGTGACACCCTTCTCCGTACCGGCGACGCGCGCGGTATAGCCAGACAGAAAATGATACATCGCCTGCTCGGCCGTTAACTTGCTTACGGGCGGGAGCACGCCATAGGCGTCGCAGGTCAGCATGATAATGTTTTTGGGCAGTCCGCCACAGCCGCTGGGGCTCGCATTGGCGATGAAATCGATAGGATAACAGGACCGCGTATTTTCTGTCAGACTCGAATCGTCAAAGTCGACGCGGTGCGTAACGGAATCGAGGACGACATTTTCAAGCACCGTCCCGTACCGCGTGGACGCCGCATAAATCTCGGGCTCCTGCTTAGGATCAAGGCGGATGACCTTGGCGTAGCATCCACCCTCAAAATTGAATACGGCGTTGTCGCTCCAGCCATGCTCGTCATCGCCGATCAGCGTACGCGAGCTATCAGCAGACAGGGTCGTCTTACCCGTGCCCGATAGACCGAAAAATATGGCAACATCGCCCCCCGCCCCTTCATTGGCGGAGGCATGCATCGGCAGCACGCCTTTAGCCGGAAGCAGATAATTCATGACCGTGAAAATCGTTTTTTTGATCTCGCCGGCGTAGGACGTTCCGCCAATGATGGCCAGTCTCGCGTCGAAATTCAGAATAACGAAGGTCTCAGCTCGGGTCTTGTCGCGGGCAGGATTGGCCAGGAACTCGGGCACGTGCAGGACTGTGAAGGCGGCCTCATGGGCAGCGCCCTGTTGCGCGGCCGAGGGCCGGATGAACATATTGCGAGCGAAAAGACTATGCCAGGCCGTCGTCGTGATAACGCGGATGGGGAGTTGATAAGCAGGTTCTGCGCCAGCGAAGAGATCTTGCACAAATATGTCGCGGCCCTTCAGCCATGAAGCAATATATCCGCGAAGGGCGTTGAAGCTGGCCTCTTCATAGGGCTGGTTGACAGGACCCCACGCGATCTCCCCCGTATTGAACGCATTGCGGACAATATACTTGTCGTTCGGAGAGCGTCCGGTGTGCTGGCCGGTCCGGGCTATGATGGCCCTGTCGGCGCTGAGCTGGACTTCCCTGCGCAGTAACGCCGCATCATAGAGCTGCCCGATTGAGAGGTTGGCATGTACGGGGCCCAGGCCGTCCAGCCCCATGGCCCGCAAAGCCTCCTCGATTTCCGGAGAGGGGGACGAGGGTTTATCGTTTTGGTTACTGGCCATGGCACATTTCCGCAGGTTAGAATCACGAGTGGCGGCCTCATACCACAGGCGCCAGGGGGGTTCAAACACGGCTCCGCAACGCAAAGTATTCCTAAGTATTTAAGGCTCTATTTGCCTTTACACAGAAAGCGGGTTACTCAACAGGATAGATTTAATCATCAGGAGAGTTCCATGAGCGCGTTAAACGAAGAGAACCTCAAGAAAAATGTTAAGGACAAGGACAGCTGGCTCCGGTTCGTTTATCTAATCGTGTTCGGCATCATCTTCTATTTGTGCACTTTTCTGTTGGGCTTCGCCGCGCTATTGCAGTTCCTGACGAAGCTGTTCACGGGCTCGACCGTTAAGGGCATCGTGGATTTCGGCGAAGACCTAGCCGTCTACGTCGCCCACGTCATTCGCTATCTGACCTTTGCGTCCGACGAAAAACCGTTTCCTTTTTCGCCCTTTCCCCACCGGACTAAAATTTAGCCCTCAAACGACCGGTTGGAATAATTCATCGGCGCTGCTACTCTTAGTGAATAGCAAAGGATAACGCATGTCAGAAAATACTCCTGTCTTCGCCCAGCGCATGGGCAAGGTGAAACCCTCACCCACTTTGGGTATCACGCGGCTGGCACTCGAACTCAAAGCGTCCGGGAAGGACGTGATAGGTTTGGCGGCCGGCGAGCCTGATTTCGATACGCCCCAATTTATCAAGGACGCCGCCATTG
>JALYJG010000022.1:12964-15592 GCA_030775365.1 Pseudomonadota bacterium | reverse complement strand
CGCCCCGCCGTCATGCGCCTATCTTCGTGAACAAGCGATCCCACCTTACGGCGCTCGGCCACTTCCAGACTTCCCAGAAATGCACATTGTCATCGATCGAGAAGAACAAAAACTCGGCTTTGCCAACGAGATTTTCCTCCGGCACGAACCCTACGCCGCCATTCCGCGCCCGACTGTCCTGAGAATTGTCGCGGTTGTCCCCCATGAAAAAGTAATGGCGCGGCGGCACCGTGTACACGGACGTGTCATTGAGCCCCCCTTCATCGAACAGCTTCCGGATAATATGATCCGGCCCCTGTGGCAGATGTTCCATATAATCGGTCACACTCGATTGCGGCTCCTCGTTGTGCGGACCTGGAAGGGGTTTGCTTAATCGGTCGCGCGGAACGAGCGTGCCGTTGACGTAAAGCAAGCCATTGCGCATTTGCACGGTATCTCCGGGCAAGCCGATCAGGCGCTTGATGTAGTCGGTCGAATTATCCTTCGGCAGCTTGAAAACAATTACGTCACCGCGCTTAGGAACTCGATCGAAGATGCGGCCGCCAAAAGGGGCCAGCCCCCAGAAGGTGCCTTCGCTGCCATAGCCATAAGAGAATTTCGAAACGAAGAGGAAGTCGCCGACCCACAAGGTCGGCACCATTGAGCTCGATGGAATATTGAACGGCTCAAAAGCAAACGTGCGTATGACCAGAGCGATAAGCATCGCCATGATAATGGTGCGACCAAGCTCCCACATGCTTTCGGGCTGTTCGGCTTCGGGAGGGGTCGGGCGTACGGACATCAGGACTCACATAACTGGGGTTAGAGGGCAGACACTTAATAAAATGCGCGGCAATTGAGTCAATAATTAGATGGCTTCGATGACCACAAAAGCTTGGGCCCAATCGCGCTCATCGGTGATGGTCAGGTGGATAAACGCGGTCGTGCCCGCCGGGGTCAGCACCTTGAGCCTCGCCAGCGCGCCCCCCGTCAGCTCCATAGTCGGGCGTCCGGATGGCTCGTTGACGACGCCCATATCCTTAAAAAATACGCCTGAGCGCATGCCGGTGCCGAGAGCTTTGGAGCAGGCTTCTTTGGCGGCAAAGCGCTTGGCATAGGTGGGGATGGAATCGGACCGCTTTTGCGCTTTCGCCTGTTCGACATCGGTGAACAGCCGCCGGATAAATCGGTCGCCATAACGGGCAATGGACTGCTCCACACGCCTGATATCGACCAAATCGTTGCCGATGCCGATGATCATGAACCGAGGCTCTAGCCCCCGCCGTAGTTGATCATCCCTGTCCAAAAGCGCTCAAGCTTTCGAAGGATTTCCGTCATGCGATTGAGCTCATCGCCCGTTACTGGAGCGCTGGGCAGCGTCTGCGCCTGTTTTTCGAAGCATTCGGCCATTTTCTTCTGCAAGGTTAGCCCCTTCTCAGAGAGTTTGACGCGAACCGAGCGTCGATCATGCGGCGAACGTTCCTGCAAAAGATAACCGTTTTCGACCATTTTTTTGACGTTATAGGAAACGTTGGAACCGAGATAATAGCCGCGCACCGTGAGTTCGCCGACCGTCATTTCGTCCTGCCCGACATTATAAAGGATGAGCGCTTGAATATTATTGATGTCCTGGATGCCGAGACGATCAAGATCGGCCTTCACAACCTCCAAAAAGTGCCGATGGGCGCGTTCGATCAACAAGACGGCTTCGTAATACGGGTGACGCAAGGCTCATCTCCATGAGGGGTAGAGTAAGGACAGCGAGCGCGGAGCATACCCGCTTTCGATTCATATGCAAAATTGGTTAAAAATCAGTATCTTGCAGGGCGGAAGTCAAGCGATATCTGACTTACTTGGCCGCAAGAAACTTCTCGAGCCAATGAATGTCGTAACTGCCATTGATGAAGTCAGGTTCGCCGATCAGGCGCCGATGCAGCGGCAGTGTTGTATCGATACCGCCAATGACGAATTCCTCGAGCGCTCGCCGCAGGCGCAACAGACATTCGTTGCGGTTGGCTCCGTGAACGATGAGCTTAGCGATCATGCTGTCGTAGTGCGGCGGTACGCTGTAACCGTCATATAAAGCGCTGTCGACGCGCACATCGAGACCACCCGGCGGATGATAGCCCACGATCTTGCCGGGCGAGGGAATGAAGGTCTCGGCATTTTCGGCGTTGATCCGGCACTCGATCGCATGGCCGCTAAAAAGGATATCTTTTTGTTTGTAGCTAAGTGGCAAGCCGGCGGCGACCCGGATCTGCTCCCGGACGAGATCGATCCCTGTGATCATCTCGGTAATAGTATGCTCGATCTGCAGACGCGTATTCATCTCAATGAAATAGAACTGGCCGTTTTCGTAGAGGAACTCGATCGTGCCGACGCCCCGGTAGCCGATCTTCTGGATGACGTTGACGGCGAGAGCACCGATGTCGGCGCGCTCGCTTTCGTTGAGGCCAGGCGAGGGCGCCTCTTCGATGACTTTTTGATGGCGGCGCTGGATCGAGCAATCGCGCTCGCCGAAATGCACAGCATTCCCATGCGTATCGCCCAATAATTGCACCTCGATATGGCGGGGCTTTTCGAGATACTTTTCCATGTAGACTTCGTCGTTGCCAAAGGCGGCGCGGGCCTCGCCGCGCGCCAGCTGGT
>JALYJG010000022.1:0-12954 GCA_030775365.1 Pseudomonadota bacterium | reverse complement strand
GTCAAATCCTTTGCACTGCGGGCTACTTTCATGCCTTTGCCACCGCCGCCGGCGGCCGCCTTAATTAAAACCGGGTAGCCGATCGTGCCGGCGATCTGCAGCGCCTCTTCGGCGGTGCCGACAGCCCCGGCCGAGCCTGGGACGGTCGGCAGGCCCAGAGCCTTGACGGTTGTTTTGGCCGTCACCTTATCGCCCATGATACGAATATGTTCAGCCGTCGGCCCAATAAAAGTGAAGCCATGCTCTTCGACCATTTCGGCGAAGGTGGCATTTTCGGACATGAAGCCGATGCCGGGATGAATGGCGTCCACGCCTGTGATGGACGCCGCTGTCAGGATCGCCGGAATGTTCAGATAACTGTCCCGCGCCGCCGGCGGCCCAATACAAACGCTTTCATCGGCCAGGCGCACATGCATGGCATCGGCATCCGCCGTCGAATGGACGGCCACCGTATGGATGCCCATCTCGCGGCAGGCACGATGGATACGAAGTGCGATTTCACCGCGATTGGCTATGAGTACTTTTTCAAACAAGATGAAAATCCCTTTTTGGCGAGTGGCGCACTTTAGAGCATAGCGCTGCCTTGGAAAAGAATGAAAATCGCCATAGTTGCGCCTATATTGCTGCCTAGGGTACTATGAGATGTGGTGGGTACCACAAAGCGTTTCCCGGTAGGCCGGGCGGCGATGAGTTCAACGAAAGGGTTTTACATGATGTCTAGGTCAGTCGTGATGGCAGTTCTTGGCGCTTCTTTGCTTCTAACAGCTTGCCAGCCTGACAATTGGGGTGGCGGCGAAGGATTCGGCACCCTCGGTGGCGCGGCCGCTGGCGGCCTGATTGGCAGCCAGATCGGTCACGGTTCGGGCAATGCCGCGGCGACGCTTACCGGCGTGCTGCTCGGTGGTTTCCTCGGCAATCGTGCCGGCGCAACGGTCGACGAAGGCGATCGCATCTCGGCGCAGCGCGCCGAGCAACGGGCTTATACGGCGCCTGTCGGACAACAGATCACATGGAACAATCCGCAGAATGGCAACGCGGGTACCATTACGCCTGTGAAAGACGGTTATGCGAGCAACGGCGCTTATTGCCGGGAATTCCGCCAGAACATCAATGTGGGCGGCCAGCAGCAGCAGGGTTATGGTACCGCCTGCCAGCAGCCCGACGGCAGCTGGAAGATTGTTCAGTAAATCAACACACTCCGTTCACGCTGAACTTTAAGTGAGCGCTTCTGTTTCCCCTCCCCTTGCGGGAGGGGATCAGAGGGCGCTACAACAAGGATTTATTGCCCCCTCCCGGCTGTTGTGTCCCGCAAGGATGACGAAGCCGGCCTTATTGACCGGCGGTTGCTTCGCATGCGCGATCCTTATCAAATTCTCGGCGTCACGAAGGCGTCCAGCGCCGAAGAGATCAAGAGCGCCTATCGCAAGCTGGCGAAAAAACTGCATCCCGACGTCAATCCCGGGCGCAAGGACATCGAACAAAAATTTAAGGAAGTGACAGCCGCCTACGATCTCCTGTCGGACACCGACAAGCGGGCGCGATTCGACAGGGGCGAGGTCGACGCTCAAGGCAATGAGCGCGGCTTTAGCGGTGGCGATCCATTTGGTAGCGGCCGCCAGTGGCGGGGCCGCGCCGGTAGCGCGGGGGGAAGTGGAGGCGGCAATGGGGGTGACCCCTTCTCGCAGTTTGGTGGCGCAGGCGTTGAGGACATCTTCGCCGAGTTTATGGGCGGAGGCCGGGGAAGGCGCGGCGCCCCGCTTCGCGGCAACGATATCACCTACACACTGAGTGTGCCTTTTGCGCAGGCGGCTCTCGGCGGACAGAAACGCGTTACGCTGGCGGACGGTAAAACGATTGATGTGACGATTCCTCCCGGCACCGATGAAGGCCACAAGCTCCGCCTGCGGGGTCAGGGCCAGGTCGCCAATGGTGGCTCGGGCGACGCCATCATCGAAATCCACATCGAGCCCCATCCGCATTTTACGCGAAAGGGCAACGACCTCATGATCGAAGTGCCCGTCAGCCTGCCCGAAGCGGTTCTCGGCGCAAGCATCAAGGTGCCGACGATTGACGGTTACGTGACCCTCAAAGTTCCTAAGGGGGCGCAAACGGGGACTGTGCTGCGGCTCAAGGGCAAGGGCATTCCGTCCGCGACCGGCGAGGCCGGGGACATGTTTGCTAAGATCAAGATCATGCTGCCGGACACCGTCCCAGCAGATCTCAGTGATTGGGTGGAAAAATGGGCCAAGAAACATGCCTATGACCCACGCCAGAAGCTCGGCTGGGAATAGGAGTATCCATGGTGCCGACGCATAAACGTGTCTGGAAAAGCTTAGGCCTGGTTGCCGTCCTGGGGGCCTTGGCTCTCGGCGTTGCCCTGCTCATTTTCAAGGACAATATCGCCCTCACCCACGCGCCTTGCGCCACGGTTTTCTCGAGCCTGGATTCGGAAAACCCCTCGATCAAAGGGCTGGCGCGTAAAATGGTCGATCTGATCGTCCGGGAAAAGCTTGGCGTCGACAAAGACAGCACCGTGAACGACGAAGAGTATTCCAAGGCCACGAGTGAGTTAAACACATTCTGCCAGGAGCATCCGGCGCTGAACATGCAGGATCTCCGAAAGGCCTTTTTAGGCGTCGATTAATCTTTTAGCGGCCGACCGATACGTAGCGAAAGCCGGCCGCCTGCATATCCTCGGGCCGGTACACATTCCGTAAATCAACGATCACCGGCTCCTTCAGAGAGGCGCGTACGCGCTCGAGGTCAAGAGCACGAAACTCGTTCCATTCGGTAAGAATAACCCCGGCGTGAGCCCCATCGAGGGCTTCATAGGGATTTCCGCACCACTGCACATTTTCGAGAAGGTTTTTGGCCTCCTTCATTCCGGCCGGGTCGTAGGCCCGAACCGAGGCGCCAAGCCGCTGCAAAGCCGGCACGACATCAAGACTTACGCTTTCACGCATATCGTCCGTGTTCGGCTTGAAGGTGAGACCGAGGACACCGATGATCTTGCCCTTGACAGAGCCGTCGCACGCGGCGACGACGCGCCCGGCCATACCCCTTTTACGCGCCGCGTTGGAGGCGATGACGGATTCGAGCAGCCGCATTGGGATGCCCTGCTCCTCAGCCGTCCGCGCTAACGCTACCGTGTCTTTAGGAAAACAGGAGCCACCATAGCCGGGGCCGGCATGAAGAAATTTCCGACCGATGCGCCCATCGAGGCCCATGCCCTTGGCAACAACCTGCACATCCGCGCCAGTCTTTTCGCAAAGATCGGCGATCTCGTTGATAAACGTAATCTTAGTCGCGAGAAACGCATTGGCCGCGTATTTGGTCATCTCCGCTGTCTCAAGCTTTGTGATGACCATCGGCGTTTCGCTGATGTAAAGCGGGCGGTATAGCGCTTTCATCACCGCTGCGGCCCGCTCGCTCTCGCAGCCGATGATGATGCGGTCAGGCCGCATGAAATCGTTCAGGGCCGAGCCCTCGCGCAAAAACTCCGGATTGGAGCACACATCAAAGGCCGCTTTCGGATTTTCTTCCCGCACGAGGCGGTCGATTTCGCGGCCGGTTCCGACCGGCACCGTGGATTTGGTGACGATGACCGTGTAGCGCGAAAGATTGCGCGCTATTTCACGCGCGGCTTCATAGACGTAACTCAAATCGGCATAACCGTCGCCGCGCCGCGTCGGGGTCCCGACCGCGATAAACACGGCGTCGGCCGCCCCTATATGCGGGGTCAGCGACACATCGAAGGCCAAGGTGCCGCGCGCCATATTCGCGACCACAAGGTCTTCCAGCCCAGGCTCAAAGATCGGAATTTGCCCCTGCTGCAGGCGCTGGATGCGATCGGTATTGGGGTCGATGCAGGTGACGCGCACACCAAACTCGGCGAAGCATGCCGCCGAAACAAGGCCGACATAGCCTGCCCCCATGATAACGATCTGCATACAAGGACCCTTAGGCTACCAATTTCTTCAATGACGCCCGAACCTGCCGCCCGATCTCAGGATGAGCGAGCGCAAAGGCCACATTCGCCTCGATAAAGCCGGCTTTGTCACCACAATCATAACGCGTACCCTCATAACGCATGCCGTGGAAGGCCTGCTTGCCGATCAGACGCGCCATGCTGTCGGTCAATTGGATTTCGCCACCCTGACCCTTTTGTTTGGATTCAAGTTCGGTAAAAATCTCAGGCTGCAATATGTAGCGGCCGATGATCGAGAGGGTGGACGGTGCGTTGGCAGGATCCGGCTTTTCGACGAGGCCCCTGATTTTGGCAATCTTTCCATCATCGCTTTCGATATCCAAGATACCGTAACGGTTCGTGTGTTCGCGTGGCACGTCCACAACGGCAACGACGTTGCCGCCGATACGGTCATAGGTCTCGATCATCTGTTGGAGACACGGTTTTTTCGTTAGCACCACGTCATCAGCGAGCAGAATAGCGAAGGGCTCGTTGCCGACGAGGTGACGCGCGCACCACACGGCGTGGCCCAGACCCAGCGGCTCGCGCTGGCGCGTAAAGAGGAGTTCGCCGGATTCAATTTCGGTTGTTTGTATTAGACGCAGAGATTCGGTCTTGTTGCGTGCTTCGAGCGTCCGCTTCAAATCATTGTTGCTGTCGAAATGATCCTCGAGCGACCCCTTGCCGCGACTGGTCACAAAAATGAACTGCTCGATGCCAGCGGCGCGGGCTTCGTCAACCGCATGCTGGATCAGCGGGCGGTCGACGAGCGTGAGCATTTCCTTGGGCATGGCCTTCGTGGCCGGCAAGAACCTGGTGCCGAGACCGGCGACGGGGAAAACGGCTTTGCGTACGCGTTGCTTTGTCATAAATAACCTTTGCTTATGTGTTTCCAGGTGGCAGAGAAAGAGAATCCTTCACGGCATCGCAAATCTCTTCGAGCGAGAAGGGTTTGGCAACGATACGATGAACGAGCGCGTCGAGATTATGGGCCCGCATGCGTTCCTGGGCGTAGCCGGAAATCATGACGATGCGCAAATCAGGAAAAAGACGAACCGCTTTGAGAGCCAGAGCGATGCCGTCCACATTCGGCATCACGATATCGGTCACCAGAACGTCAAATTTTTCTTTCGCAAGAGCGTCGAGCGCTTGCTGGCCATCGGCGACAGGTACGGCCTTATGGCCAACCGTCGCAAGCGAGCGAACGATGAACTCGCGCACGGCTGGGTTGTCTTCGGCGACAAGAATGCGCGCGCCAGCCGACTGGGAAATGGGGTCATTCAGGGTCATGTTCGTTCTTTTCGACAAAACTCAGGTTAATCTCTGTGACAGCAGATTGCGGCGCAATAATGGACGACTTGAACGGCACGGCTTCGCCGGCGAACAGTCTAGGCGCGGGCGCGTCGATCTGCCAGCTTTGCAGGCCGTTGCCATCGGCGCCTAAAGCCGTGACCTTAACCTTTGGAATTGGCTGCACATTGGTGGTGTCGTTGAGGATTTTACCTTCAACACTGAGCGTTGTCTGCCCGCCATCATAACGTAATTCCGACCGTACCTCCACGAAACTCAGTCCTTCACCGAAATGATACACATGAAAACCGATGGCGTCATAAAACACCTCAGCCGCCGGCCAATGGCCAGCGATCCAGGTTTTGCCGAGCAGCAGCGCCAGCACAAGCACCAGGGCCAGCCCAAGCATCCAACTCAATGCCATCGTGCCTTGCAGCAGCACAATCATGGGATTTTTACGCACCACAGGCAAGCCGGATCCCTCAGGTATAGGCATGGCCCCCTCAGGCGCGGGCGACAAATCGAGATCAGGGGGGGTGCCGACAGCATCAATCTCGTTCGGCAGTTCGGCCAGCCAACTGTGGGAACAGCGCGCGCACCGCACTTGCCTCGGCCCCGCTGCAAAAAGGGCGGCCGGGATCAGATAGCGCGTATGGCAAAAGGAACAACTCAGAATCATGGGTTGGTTATAAAAACCATTGGGTGCGGAGGCAAGGAAAGCAGTACTGGACGTGGTTAAGCAGGGCTTTATGATGCACCGAAACAGACCTCCACGGAACCTCGTTAACCATGCTCACGGTATTCGAACAGGTCAGCCTCCGCTACGACCAGAGCCTCCCGGTTCTGGCTGAGGTCGACTTCGGCCTACCTTCCGGGGGGTTTTACTTCCTCACAGGCCCGAGTGGTGCCGGTAAATCTTCCCTTTTGCGCCTCATTTACGGTGCGGAAAGGCCGACGACGGGCCGCGTGTTTCTGTTTGGCCATGACCTGACCCATACGAACCGCCTCGATTTCCCCGGCCTTCGCCGTCAAATCGGCGTCGTGTTCCAGGACTTCCGCCTCATCCCGCATCTGACCGTTTTTGAAAACGCCGCCCTGCCGCTCCGTCTGGCCGGTAACGCGGACGACTATGTTCGGCGCCATACCAAGGAACTCCTTGATTGGGTCGGTGTCGGCGGCCGTACGGACGCGTTTCCATCCGAACTTTCAGGGGGCGAGCAGCAACGGGTAGCGATCGCGCGCGCGGTTGTTAACAATCCAAAGCTTTTGCTGGCCGACGAGCCGACCGGGAATGTCGACGACGACACAGCCTTAAAGCTTTTCCACCTGTTCGACGAGCTCAACCGGCTCGGCACAGCCGTCATTGTCGCCACGCATCAGCAGAAAATGGTCGAGCGGTTCAAAAAGCCTGCGCTTTATCTTAAAAATGGCCGTCTGATCTCCACCTCCGCCAGGGCGGCCTGACATGCCCCTTCCGCACCACGTCTTTGCGCCGGCCTTTCGTCATCGACGACTCGGCTGGTTTTTCACGCTGCTCGTCGGCATCATGGTGTACTTAGCGAGTTTTGCGACCGCCGCCGAGATGGGCTTGTTCGCCGTCACTTTCACATGGGACAAGCACATGGAAAGCCGTATGACGATCGAGATACCGGCCGTCGACGACGAATCCTCGACCGCCCAGCCTGACCGAGTCGCCGCTGTGTTGAACGTGCTGCGCAATAGGCCGGAGGTGGAACGCGCTGCCGCCGTGCCCGAAGAAGACACGGCGCGGCTCCTGGCACCCTGGATCGGGCAAGCGGATCTCTTAAAGGCCCTGCCCATCCCCACACTCGTCGACCTCGAGCGGCGTGACGGCAGCACGCTCACGGCCGCTGAACTCGAGACAAGCGTCCAGAAGGCCGTCAGCGACGCGCGCGTCGATGATCACGCCGCATGGATGTCGGATCTCTCGCATCTGGTCCGCTGGATGGCCGCCCTCGGCGCCTTTATCATCTTACTGACGGGCGTTACGCTCGTGACGACCGTTAGTCTCTTATGCCGCGCGATCATGGCGACCGAGCACGAAACGATATCGCTGCTGCACGTCATGGGGGCCGAAGACAACGACATAGCCAGGCATTTTCAGTTCCACGCACGACGCATGGCGTGGCCAGCTTCGCTGGTCGGTTTTGCGATGGCCGGACTCAGCGTCGGCTTGCTCACACTCTTCGTGCGCCGTTTTGCCGATCTTTCCTTTCTTCCCGTTACCCATTGGATCGCGCTCGGCGCCGCGGTCTGCCTTGTGCCCCTCGTGGCTACGATCATTGCGGCTTTATCGGCCCGTCATTCCGTCCTCCGTCTTCTCCTAGGTGTGCCATGGCACGGCGCGCCCTAATCTTTCTTGCCCTTGCGGCCGCATCGCTCTGGCTCACTGGTCTTGTGCTTTTTGTGGCGCAAGTCGAAACCATGGTTGAGCCTTCGCTTGGCCCTGACCTCGAAACAACCGACGCCATCGTCGTGCTCACCGGGGGGTCGGACCGCGTCCCGGCTGGTTTTGCACTGCTCAAAGCCGGTAAGGCCAAGAAGCTTTTTATCTCTGGCGTGCATCCCGGCCTCTCGCTCGATCACCTGCTCGGCGTACTCAAGGTCGACAAGCAAACGCGCGACTGCTGCATCGTGCTTGGTCACGCTGCGGAAAGCACGATGGGCAATGCCGAGGAAACACTCACCTGGCTCGATCTTGAAAATGCCCACTCGATCCGGCTCGTGACCGCCAATTACCACATGCCGCGCACGCTTCTGATCTTTCATGCCGCCATGCCGCAAATTAAAATCATTCCGCACCCTGTCTCGCCCGAGAGCGTAAAGCTCGAGGATTGGTGGGAAAGGCCGGGCACCGCTAGTCTTCTCGTGACGGAGTATGACAAGTATCTCTGGACCATCCTGCGACGGAAAGTCGGGTTATAAATGCCTCAGGACAGGACGGTGAACAGTTCTCCCGCCGCCGTTCGCCGCGCGATCGCTGTATGCGCGCTCGGATATTTCATCGACATTTTCGACATCCAGCTGTTCCCTGTCCTGCGCGTGCCGAGCCTTCATGAACTGGGCGTGAGCGCAAAGGATCTGACCCAGGTGGCCGGCAACATCATCAATGTGCAGATGTTCGGCATGATCCTGGGCGCGTTTTTATGGGGCTGGCTTGGGGACCGCTTTGGCCGGTTGAAGGCGCTCTATGGGTCGATCCTGCTTTATTCGCTCGGCACGATTGCCTGCGGCTTTGTCGGTGATCCCGGAACCTATGGCGTGGCACGCTTTGTGACGGGGTTTGGACTTGCCGGTGAGACAGGGGTCGCTATTACGCTCATCGCCGAGATGATGCCCCCGGAGACGCGAGGCTGGGGCATCGTGACTATATCGGCCTTTGGTTTTCTGGGGCCCGTCTTCGCTGTGCTGACCTCAATGTTCTTGCCCTGGCGCGAGACCTATCTGGCCGCGGGCGCGCTTGGTTTTCTGTTGCTTGTGCTGCGTCTTAAGCTCATTGAGCCGGCCATGTTCGAGAAGATCTCACGCAATAAATCCGCCGCGCACCCGTTTCGTCTTCTGCTCCAAAAACGCCAGGCCGGCGTGCTTGTAGCCTGTGTTGTTGTGGGTCTGCCGATGGTCTTTTGCTGGAATATCCTCAACTTCTTCTCACTGGAATTCAGCCAAGCGATGTTGGGCGATGGCGAAGTGTTCAATCAGAAGACTTGCCTGATGCTGTTTTACGTGGGCACATCCTGTGGCGACGCCGTGAGCGGCGCGATCAGCCAGCGCTGGCGCAGCCGGCGCAAAGCCATGGCGAGCTTTTTGATTGCCGGGGCGCTGTTGACACAAGCCTATCTCCTCCTCGGACCCCAGCTGCATATGTCGGTTCAAACGCTTTACGGCGTTTATTTTCTGATTGGCTTGGCCGGCGGCGCATGGATCCTGTTCTGCATGATGGCGGCGGAGCATTTCGGCACGAATGTCCGCGCCACGACTTCATCGACAGTCGTCAATCTCGTCCGCGGCTCCAACATTCTACTTGTGTTCACCTTGCAAGGCTTTCGCCAGTTTGCCTCTCTGACGACGGCCGCTGCGCTGCTCGGCGCCATAGCCTTTATGCTCGGTCTGACGGCGCTTTATTTCCTCAAGGAGACGCATGGGGCGGACCTTGACTATATCGAGACCAAAGCCGGTTCCTGACGGTCCCCCGATGACAGCGGGGACAAAAATTGCTAGGCTTCACGCAAATCCCTTAACTTGATCAATGATTTGCCATGGCCGGACATTCTCATTCCAAGAACATAATGCACCAGAAAGGCGCCAGCGACGCCAAGAAAGCCAAGATTTTCAACAAATTGGGACGGGAAATTACAGTTGCATGCAAGCTTGGTGTTCCGGATCCGGCCGGCAATCCGCGTCTGCGCGCCGCTATTGCGGATGCCCGCAAAAACAGTATGCCGCGCGATCGCATCGAGCGGGCGATCAAATCGGCACTGCCTGGCACTAAGGACTCGGCCGACTACCTCGAAATCCGTTATGAGGGCTACGGCCCCGGCGGTTGTGCGCTAATCGTCGAGGCCCTAACCGACAACCGCAACCGCACGGCCTCCGAGCTGCGCACCGCGTTCTCTAAACTCGGCGGGGCCATGGGAGAGACCGGGTCGGTCGCCTTCCTGTTCAATCGTATCGGTGAAATCTTGTTTGCCGGAAAGGTCGCGACGGCCGACACTATGCTGGAGGCCGTTGTCGATGCCGGCGCCGACAATGTTGAATCGGATGATGAGCGCCACGCGATCACGACGAGCGTCGAGGGTTTCGGCGCCGTGCGCGCCGCGCTTGAGAAGAAATTCGGTGAGCCCGAGAGCGCGCGGCTGACCTGGGTGGCCAAAAGCTACAACGCTGTCAGCGGGGAGGATGCGCAGAATCTTACCAAACTGATCGAGGTTCTCGAGGACAACGATGACGTTCAACACGTCATAGGCAACTTCCTGATTGACCCAGCCGACACCAAGGCCGCTCTGTGATCGCATGCCGATGATCCTCTACCCTTCCATTCACATCAAAGACGGCGCGGTCGGCCGCCTGACGCGCGAGGAAGACCATCGGGACCAAAGCGAGGTTCTTGGTACCGACCCCACCCAACGCGCCGCCGAATTTGAAGCCCAAGGCTTTCCCTGGCTTCATGTCGTCGACCTTAACGGCGCTTTCGACGGCGATGCCGGCAATAACAAGGCCGTGGAAAATATCCTGCGCACCACCAAAATACCAATGCAATTAAGCGGTGGTATGCGCAGCATGGCAGGCATCGAGAACTGGTTCAAAAAAGGCGTGGCCCGGGTCGTATTGGCAAGTGCCGCCCTGCACGACCCCGCTCTGGTCCGAGAAGTTTGCCGCGCGTTTCCGGGAAGGATTGCGGTCAAGATCGATTCACGCGACGGTTATGTCGCCGCGACGGGCTGGAAAAAGACATCTTCGATGAAGGCGCTGGATTTGGCGTTGCAGGTTGAAGATGCTGGTGCTGCCGCGCTTATCTATGCCGATATCAATCGCGATGGCGCACTGGGCGAGGTCAATATCGAGGCCATCATAGACCTCGCCTTCTCGTTGACGATGCCGGTGATTGCCTCGGGCGGGGTCAATTCCCTGCAGGATCTTGCTGATCTCAAAGCGCATGCCCGCTCCGGCGTCTCCGGCCTTATTCTCGGCGGCGCTCTTTACAGCGGCAAGATCAAAGCCGAAGAGGCGTTGGCGCTTGTGGCCACCTAAGACAAACACTTCTCAAAGGGCCCTTCACACCAACCATCGGACCAGGAGCTTTTATGCCTTATGATGCCAACAATGTCTTCGCCAAGATCCTGCGCGGCGAGATTCCCTGCAAGAAAGTCCTTGAAGATGAATATGTGCTGGCCTTTCACGACATCACCCCCAAGGCGCCCGTGCATGTTCTCGTCGTGCCGAAGGGCGCGTATGTGACACATCATGACTTTGTGCAGCGTGCGAGCGCCGAAGAGATCGCAGGGTTCGAGCGGGCGATTGGCAAAGTCGCGGCGCTCGTCGGCGTGGATCAAAACGGATATCGTCTGATTTCGAATTGCGGCGCGCACGCCCATCAGGAAGTGGCACATTATCATGTGCATTTGCTGGGCGGCCGTGCCCTTGGTGCCCTGCTCGCTTGAAGTTAGGTCATGATTAGATCGGGCAAGGGCTGGGCCCGAACGGCAGTGGATTGAGGCAGGGTTCCTGTCGGTCGAACGGGCGGGTACAAGGAGGGCGTCGCTCGGACCCTCCCTTGACGCACATCCTCGAAAAAATCTTTGATTGAATATTTGCCCGGTAAATCAAGGTTAGGTGACCTTGTGTACTGTGCGTCCTTGTTGCCGATAAGAATTTGATAGGCGAGAAAGCGCTCAGCGGTTTCGACCGATATGCAGGGCTGAAGATTTTTTGTGTAGTACCCTCGGCAAATCTTCTCATAGGCCTGCCGCGCACAAGCGTCGCCATCGGAACCTGCCGGAAACTGGTCCCGCATTTTTAAGGAAGCCTGCTCGGTGAGATCCTGCAAAGCGCTTCTGAAATCATCCCATTCCGCTCGCGTTGCCGGCCGCACGTCATCGAATGTCAGGCTCCGCTTTATCATGTCGCACCGTTGGCCGATATCGGATCTGGCGATCCTGCAGACTGGCCTAAAAGGCCCCAGCTCTAGGTTGCGCCCACGCAGTCGCTCGAATCAATGGTCTTTCGTACGCGGCCTCGGCCTGTTGCGGTCCACCGGGCGCCGGGGATGGGTGACCGCTTTAGGGCCGAAACCGGGTTCAATACCGGCAATGACCCTGTCAAAGAAGGCTTCGACCGAGAACGCGGCGAGTTTGTCAGCGAAGTCGTGACGGGGCGAGACGACCGGGTCGGGCGTGCTGAAAATCAACGCGTGCCAGGCCATATAAGTCCTGGCATCGCGTTGCGGGTCATTCGCACGCAATTCGGCAGGCGCCGCTTTAACAAGCTCTCGCGTCCGGATCGCAAGCGGCATGAGATGCGTAAAAAATTCCTCGCGCGCCTTGAGGGGGGGCAGATCGGAACGGGTCATAAAGGCCTGGGCGGCCTCTTCTCTTTTCTTGTAGATGCCCCGGACAAATTGATGCCAGGCCAAGGGGCTTTTCGGTTCAGGGCCGGTCTTATCATTCACAACGAAAGCCGGTAACTCCTCGATCTTTATGTCATGACCATAGGGATGTTTGTACATGCTTACAAACGACTCCGGGGGCACCGCCCAAGCGTCGGTGCCGCTTTTGACAATGACCAGTTTGTCCTGAAACGTCTGCGGCGCTCCTCGGGATCCGGCAAATACGCCACCGCCCTCTGCCAGAAGAGCAAATCTTTGCCCGCGGTCACGCTCGACGAAAACGCCGTAGTGTTTCGAATCCGCGCTGACGAGTTCGGGTTCGTACTCCTGGATTTTGCGCGTTTCCCCGGCGCTTATATTGCCAATGCCCATATCCTCACGCGCAAAGCGCAAAAGTTCCCTGAGATCTTCGGCTTTAGCGCGGTCGGGCTCAGGGGCCACAAAGCCATAATAATCCATAAGCTGCACGCCTTCGGCTGCGGTCAGGCCGCCGAAACAAATGGTCTCCTTGCCGTTGTCGTGCACGCTCTGAATACCGTGGTCGGTCTCAAAAACGAGGCCTGTGGATCTGGAC
>JALYJG010000021.1 GCA_030775365.1 Pseudomonadota bacterium | reverse complement strand
ATCGACGACGTTATGACTTCAAGAGCATCATCATGTCGTCGAGCTTTTCATTGAAGTGGCTAAGGGGAAAATTCCTGTCATCGCCGGCTGTGGGTCCAACTCGACCAATGAGGCGATTAGCCTGACCCAACACGCCGAAAAAGCCGGCGCGCAAGCGTCCCTGCATGTGACGCCTTATTACAACAAGCCCACCCAGGAAGGTCTTTACCAGCATTACAAGGCCATCCACGACCATAGCAACCTTCCCATCTTTATCTACAATGTGCCCGGGCGGGCCGTCGTCAGCGTCAACACCGCCACCCTGGCCCGTCTTGCGGAGCTGCCCCGCATTATAGGCATTAAGGATGCCACGGCCGATCTCGCGCGACCGGTTCCCACCCGTCTCGCTTGCGGCGAGGATTTCATCCAATTGTCGGGCGAGGACGCGACCGTCTTGCCATTTTTAGCGCTGGGTGGCCATGGTTGTATCTCGGTGACCTCGAATGTCGCTCCGGCTCTCTGCGCCCGCTTCCACAACGCTTGGCGGGACGGCGACATGGCCACAGTGCATAAAATCAATGATTTACTGACGCCGTTGCACAATGACTTATTTTGCGAAACATCGCCAGGGCCCGTCAAATATGCGGCGTCCCTGCTGGGGCTTTGCCGCTACGAATTTCGCCTGCCGATGGTGCCCATCAGCAAGGCCAATGAAAAAATCATCGAGGATGTCATCAAGCAGGTGGGCCTCAGCGCGGCCGACGCTATCGTTAAACCGGCGATGCGCGCTTAAGCCGTCGGAATGCCGAGAACGTCTTCCATCCCGTAAAGTCCTGGCTTTTTGCCATGCAGCCAAAGCGCTGCCTGGACCGCCCCGCGAGCAAAGATCCGGCGGTCCGTCACGCTATGGTGCAGCCGGATCGTCTCCCCGTGCCCGGCGAAAACCACTTCGTGTTCGCCGATGATCGATCCCGCCCTTACAGCGGTGAAGGCGGGTTGCTGCCGGCCGTTGCTGCCCCGCAGCACGGCCTCGCCTAAGGTTATAGCCGTACCGGACGGCGCGTCCTTTTTCATACGGTGGTGCTCGTCCAAAATTGCAACGTCGTAATCGAAAGCGGCCAATAATTTTGCGGCCACTTCCGTTACTTGCTTCATGGCGGTGAGCGAGAGGCTCATATTGGCTGCGTAGAGCAAAGGAATACGAGCCGACATAGCCACCAGCACATCGTGAGTAGCGGCGCTGAGACCTGTCGTGCCGGAGACAAAGGGCTTGCCCATATCGGCGGCAATACGGGCGAATCCAGCTGTCGCCTCGGCCGAGGTAAAATCGATGACGACGTCGCTCAGCGCAATGACCTCCTCGGCGCCGGTCGTCACCAAGGCGTCCTCGGATTTTTTGAACTCGGTCTTTACCCTGTCAGTCAGCCCCCCGGCCAGCGCGCAGAAAGTGCTGGCGTTCACCTCATCGGCGATCAGACGGCCCATACGCCCTTCAATTCCTAGAATGCCGATGCGGATCATCGTCGTCTCCGTAGGTCCAGATATCTCAACTCTATTTCAAATATTTTTTCGTCAGAACTTCGGCAATCTGCACCGCATTCAACGCAGCACCCTTGCGCAGGTTGTCCGATACGATCCACATACTCAGCCCGTGTTCGACCGTCATGTCGCTGCGAATGCGACTGACATAAGTCGCATCTTCTCCCGCGCATTCGACGGGGGTCACAAAGCCGTCTTCATGATGATGATCGACGACAATGACGCCGGGCGCGGCGCTGAGAGCGGCGCGAGCCTCAGCTACGCTGATTGGCTTCTCAAACTCGATCGTGACGGCTTCCGCATGGCCGATGAAAACCGGCACGCGTACGCAGGTGGCGACGACCTTGATCTTGGGGTCCAGGATCTTTTTGGTTTCAACCATCATTTTCCACTCTTCTTTCGTCATGCCGTCTTCCATAAAGACGTCAATTTGGGGGATGACGTTGAAGGCGATCTGCTTGCGGAACTGCTCTTTTTTAAGTTCGTCATTGACGAAAACAGCGCGCGTCTGACTGAACAATTCGTCCATCGCTTCCTTGCCGGCGCCTGAAACGGACTGATAGGTTGCCACCACGACGCGCTTAATCGTCGCCAGATCGTGCAAGGGCTTGAGAGCGACGACCATTTGAATCGTCGAGCAGTTAGGGTTGGCGATTATATTCCGCTTTTTATAGCCGACTAGGGCGTCGGCGTTCACTTCCGGCACGACCAGCGGCACGTCGGGATCCATGCGGAACTGCGATGTGTTGTCGATGACCACACAGCCCGCGGCGCCGGCGCGCGGAGCGAACTCAGCGGATATTTTGGCGCCGGCCGAGGAGAGGCAGAGATCCACGCCGCGAAAATCAAACTTTGCTAGATCCTGAACGGTCAGCACGCCGTCCTCACCGAAACTGACCTGCCCGCCTGCGGATTTGCTTGACGCCAACGCATAAATATCGGCAATCGGAAATTCGCGCTCGGACACCGTCTTCAGCATTTCCCGGCCCACAGCCCCCGTGGCGCCGACGACGGCAACTTTGTATTTGGTCATAAGTTTCTCTATATGTTCGAATAAGGGGATTGCCCTATATATGCTATAGTCCAGATGAAGCCGCAACGGCGACATCTTTTTCGTGGAAGCCGATGGCTGTTGATCCCAACCCTCTACGTTCCTACGCCGAGTTCTGGCCATTCTATCTGCGTCAGCATAGCCAGCGGTTGACCCGGCTCATTCACGTCGTTGGCTCTTTGCTGGCCGTGCTCTTAATGGCTCAAGGCGTTCTACGCGGCAGTATCGCCTGGTTGTTGATTGGACCCGCGATCGGGTATGGCGGGGCTTGGATCGCCCACATGTTGGTCGAAAAAAACCATCCAGCGACGTTCAAGCATCCGCTCTGGTCGCTGCGCCGTGACTTCGACCTGGTACGTTTATGGCTCACAGGACGGCTTGAACTCGAACTCGTGCGGCACAATATTTGAAGCTGAGGCACAAGCACGTAATGCCGGCAATGGTTGCCCCCTTAACGGTTTGTTTATGTGTATTAATTCACTATGGTGATGTGCCTCGGTCCAGAATATTTACCGGCGCCATCTGTCGGAGACCAACATGAAATCAGTCGTGATCGCAGGGTACGCACGCTCGCCGTTTTGCTTCGCCGGTAAGGGCGAACTTGCCAAGACGCGCGGCGATGACCTCGCCGCTGCCGTGATTAGGGGGCTTATCGAACGCACCCGTATAAATCCGGACGATGTCGAGGACTTGTTACTCGGCTGTGCGTTTCCCGAAGGCGAGCAAGGCCTGAATTTGGCGCGTCTCGTAAGTTTTCTGGCCAGGCTGCCGGCAACGGCGGCCGCCGCCACGATCAATCGCTTTTGCGGGTCGTCCATGCAGACCATCCATGCGGCGGCCGGCGCCATCCAGATGAACGCCGGCGAGGTGTTTATTTGTGCTGGTGTCGAATCCATGTCCCGCGTGCCTATGGGCGGCTTCAATCCCATGCCGAATCCTTTGCTCGCTCAGAACTTTCCACAAGCTTATGTCAGCATGGGCATCACGGCCGAGAACGTCGCCGCCAAGTACGGGATCTTGCGCCGGGAAATGGACGCCTTCGCCGTGCAGTCGCAGAACAAGGCGGCGGCCGCACAAGGGGCCGGCAAGCTGAAAGACGAGATCGTCGCGATTACGACATCCGACGGCGTCGTGGATAAAGATGGCTGCATCCGACCCGGTACGACGGCCGAGAAGCTTGCGGAGCTGAAGCCGGCTTTCATCGACAAAGGTACCGTCACGGCCGGGACGTCCTCACCGCTGACCGATGGCGCGGCCGCCGTGCTCGTTACGAGCGAGGATTATGCCCACACCAACAACCTCCCTATTCTGGCCCGTATCAAGTCGATAGCTGTCATTGGCTGCGCGCCCGAAATTATGGGCATCGGACCAGTGGGCGCGAGCAATAAGGCGCTTAAGCGCGCCGGGCTCGCGATGAAGGATATCGACATTATTGAACTGAACGAGGCTTTTGCCAGCCAGTCAATCGCGTGTATACGCGATCTTGGCATCGACGCCGCCAAGGTCAATCTCGACGGTGGCGCTATCGCTCTCGGCCATCCGCTGGGTGCAAGCGGCGCACGTATTACCGGCAAGGCGGCGCAACTGCTGAAGCGCGAAGGCAAGAAATATGCCCTCGCCACGCAATGTATCGGCGGGGGACAAGGTATCGCCACGATCCTGGAGGCCATAGAATAATGTCAGCCCCGATCCGACAAGTCGCCGTGATTGGCGCCGGTGTTATGGGTAGCCAGATTGCCGCACATGTGGCGAATGCTGGCATTCCTGTCTTGCTGCTCGATATCGTTCTGAAGGACAACCACGACCGGAATGCACTCGCGAAGGGGGCGCTGGAAAAGCTGCAAAAGGCCGACCCGGCACCTTTCATGCATGCGAAAAATGCGCGCTTGGTTACACCGGGCAATCTCGAGGACGACCTCGACAAATTGGAAGATGTTGATTGGATCATCGAAGCCATCGTCGAAAATCCGCAAGTCAAAAAGGAACTCTACAAGAAGATCGACGGCGCCCGTAAGGCCGGCTCGATTGTGTCTTCGAACACATCCACCATACCGCTTTCCGTGCTGATTGACGGCCAGTCCTTGCAGTTCGCGAAAGACTTTCTTATCACGCATTTCTTCAATCCGCCACGCTACATGCGGCTTTTGGAGCTCGTGAAGGGAGCGAATACCCAGCAGGACGCGGTCGAGATCATCGCCAGTTTCGGCGATAAGCATTTGGGCAAGGGCGTGGTGCTGTGTAAGGATACGCCCGGCTTTATCGCCAACCGCCTCGGCGTTTTCTTCATCCAGTCAGCCGTTAATGCGGCGTTCGAGCTTGGTTTGACCGTCGAAGAGGTCGATGCCGTTTTCAGCAAGCCCTTTGGAATGCCAAAGACAGGCGTCTTTGGTTTGCTTGACCTGATCGGGCTCGATTTGATGCCCCTGATTGCAAAAAGCTTCCTCAATACGTTGCCGGCGGACGATGCGTATCGCTCGGTCAACCGCGAGCAGCCTCTGATCAACAAGATGATCGCGGACGGTTATACAGGCCGAAAGGGCAAGGGCGGCTTTTACCGCCTGAACAAGGACAATGGCGGCAAACTCAAGGAGTCGATCGACCTGAAATCCGGTCTCTATCATCGCTCCGAAAAAAGTAAACTTCCTGCGGTCGAGGCGGCCGGAAAGAATGTGCGTCTTCTATGCGAGAGCCCCGATAAAATAGGGCAGCTTGCGTGGTCCGTTCTTTCCGATACGCTCGTTTATGCGGCTTCACTCGTGCCGCAAATTGCCGATGACATTTTGGCCGTCGACGACGCAATGCGCCTCGGCTTCAACTGGCAATTCGGACCATTTGAGCTCATCGACAAGCTCGGCGCCTATTGGTTTGTTGAGCGCCTAAAGGCCGAGGGCCGCTTTGTCCCCGATTTTCTGCAGAAAGCGGCGAACGGTTCTTTTTACCGCACTGAGAACGGGAAGCTTGAATATCTTGCACCCGACGGCGTTTACAAGCCGGTCCTCCGTCCGGCGGGTGTGTTGCTTTTATCCGACATCAAGCGCGGCAACAAACCGGTGACGAAAAACGGCTCGGCAAGCCTTTGGGATATCGGGGACGGCGTATTGTGCCTCGAGTTCCATTCGAAAATGAACGCGATCGATCCCGATACACTCGGCATGGTCAAAAAGGCCGTCGCGACGATCTCCGAAAGCGGGGGCCGATGGAAGGGTCTCGTGGTCTACAACGAGGCCGAGAACTTCTCTGTCGGCGCCAATCTTGGCCTGGCCTTGTTTGCCATTAACATTGCGATGTATGCCGCGATCGAAGACCTGGTTAAGCAGGGACATGAGGCCTATCAGGCGCTGCGCTTTGCGCCCTTCCCCAGCGTTGCGGCGCCGTCTGGGCTTGCGCTGGGGGGTGCTTGTGAAATTACGCTCCACTGTTCTGCCGTACAGGCGCATGCCGAAACTTACATAGGGCTCGTGGAAGTCGGGGTTGGCCTTATTCCCGGCTGGGGCGGCTGCGCACAAATGCTGGGTCGCGCCTTTTCGGCCAAGAAGCGATTCGGCGGTCCTATTCCCCCGATCAGCCAAGTTTTTGAGACCGTCAGCCTCGCGAAGGTCGCGAAATCGGCGTTCGACGCACAAGATCTCGGCTATCTCCGTCATTCGGACGGCATTACGATGAATAAGGACCGCTTGCTGTTCGACGCCAAGCAACGGGTTCTCGATCTGATCCCGGATTATAAGCCACCGGAACCATGGCAGCTTAACCTCCCGGGCCCCACCGGCCGCGCGGCGCTGAACCTAGCGATCGAGAGCTTTAAACTTCTCGGCAAAGCCCTGCCGCATGACGTGACGGTGTCGAAGTCGCTCGCCGCCGTTCTCTGCGGGGGCGAGCGGGATTTTACGAGCCCGACAACGGAAGCACAGATCCTCGAGATGGAACGACGCGAGTTCATGAAACTGGTCCACACGCCCGAAACGGTTGCCCGTATTTCGACCATGCTTACGACGGGCAAGCCGCTGCGAAACTAGCAAAAAGGCCGCCTTTCAGGCCCTTCCCGCTGGCCATAACCCAATGATTTTGAAGCGGCCATCGCATTGAGGGCGATATTTGCCCTTTTTTCATGCGCTTAACCAGATTTTAGGGCAAGAATCCGACACTGGGGCGATCTTTTAGGTCCCCCCGTGAGCTTATGAATCAATTCACTGCCGCAAATGATGCCCAGCCGGTCGAGGTCAAGTCGGTCGAGGTCAAGTCGGTCGAGGTCAAGTCGGTCGAAGCCGAGGCCGTGGACGCCCCGTCGGTCGGGGCGCAGCCCCCGCAACGCAGCGGGACGCTCACTTCGGCCGCCGTTCTCATCGGCTGCCTCATATCTCTTTTGCTCTTCTACCTCGCCCGGCAAAATATCGGCGGCCTCCTGTCGCACCGGCCCCACGAAAATCCAAGCACGATGGTCTTGCTCGTCATGGCTCTTCCCTATTTGGGGTTACTGGCGAGCCTGATCCTGACATGGACACTGGTCGTCTATATGCGCATGGTCGTGACGAGAAGCGAGCGAGTGTCGGAGCTGGTAACCTCGCTGAGCATTGCGAACGAAACCATGAATAAGCGTATAGCAGACGAAGCCCGGATGGCGCGCGCTCTTCAGGTCAGCGAACAGAGATATCGCGACCTTTTTGAAAACGCGGGAATTGGCATTTGCCAAATCGCGCTGTCGGGCGAGTGGCTGAAGGCCAACCGCGCGACCGCTCAAATTCTCGGGTATGAGACGACACAAGAGCTCCTTGTGGCCCAACCGGACTTTCATGGCCGGCTGTTTGTCAACCAGGCGCAGCGCGACGAGTGGTTCGCAAAACTTCGCACCGGGAACCAGCGTGAATATGAAGCGGAGCTGTTCACAAAGACGGGGGAGCATCGATGGGTCACGATGAGCGGCTATGCTATTGAAGACGATGGGCGCTCCTTCTTCGAATGCACGCTGCACGATGTTACGGAACGCCGCAGCGCCGAGAAAGAACTTATTCGCGCTAAAGAGCAGGCGGATTTTGCCAACCGCAGCAAATCCGAGTTCCTTGCCAATATGAGCCATGAACTGCGGACGCCTTTGAATGCCATCATCGGCTTTTCTGAAATCATCAAAGGACAGATGTTCGGCCCCAGCGGCCAGCCTCAATATGTCGAGTACGCGCAAGATATCTACGATAGCGGAGCCCTGCTTTTGTCGCTCATTAACGATATCCTCGATATGTCAAAGATCGAGGCCGGGAAGCGGGTCTTGGCCGAAGGCGTATTGAATGTAGGGCACATCATCGATTCCATCGTGCGCCTGATGGCGGCGCGCGTAGCTTTGGGCAAGCTGCATCTCCATATTAAGGTGCCTCCGACCCTGCCCGCCATGCGCGGCGAGGAAAAGGCCTTGAAACAAATCCTCACCAACCTTCTCACCAATGCCGTTAAATTTACGCCTGAGGGAGGAGACATAACACTAACGGCAGAAGTAGGTAGGGCTGGCGAACTGCTCATGCGCGTCCGCGATACCGGCATCGGCATCGCCAAGGACGACATACCCGTAGCACTCTCGCCCTTCGGGCAGATCGAAAGCGTTCTCAGTCGGAAAAATCAGGGAACGGGCTTGGGGCTGCCTTTAACGCGGGCTTTGACCGAACTTCATGGCGGTACGCTCGAAATCGAAAGCAGGCTCGGGGCCGGAACGACTGTCGTCGTTACTTTCCCGGCCGAGCGTGTCGTGCCCGCAACCGTGGCACCTTAGGCAGGTTTGTGGGTTAAAATCCCCAATTTAATAAGCCAGCCAATTGTGCGCCAGAGTCGGGGCGCGTCAATCGCAGCAAACGCTTTCACTAAGGCGCCGATCGACACGCTCTTGTTGGCGGCAATATGAACGATCATCTTCGTGACCTCTTCCGGGGCGGCTAGAACATCGAGCGCCAGCACATTCATTTCATGCCGCCAAAGCATCTTTATGGTTTCCATCGAAGCGGCGACACTCAGCATATCTCCTTCTGCCAGCACGGATGAGGGGTAGGTCTTGTACATCGTATAGGGGTCCGGAACCTGCGGAAGCGCCGACGGCCAGGCGGCGCGCCCCAATCTTGGTTTGCGCGTCTCTCGCCTGTCCGCCAGGTCCTGCCAAAGCGCCTCATAAGCGCCAATGACAGCTTTCCAGTCGTAAACAGCACGCGCCTTCATGCGCGCACTTTCGGCCATGGCCGCCCGTACGTCTTTGTCCCTGATCAGAACCGTGAGTGCCTCCGCCGCCATGACCTGATCGACGGCGACCGACAGGGCGGTCTTCGCCAGGAACCCGCCATACATCTCGCGCCCGTTCAAGAGCAGCCGCGACAGCTCCTCCCCGCATCCCGGCGGCGGCTGCGTCGTCCGAATGAGGTACCCGTCTTCCCCCTGCCTTACGCTGTCCCTATAGCCGTCCCAATCGCTGAGGACGCGTGGCAAACCTGTTGACATCGCCTCGATGGGTGTGAGACCAAAACTCTCCTGCATATTGTCGACGAGGGACAGGAATACATCCCCCGCCGCCCACAGACCGTCGGGAAAACGCCGATCGTCGCTGGCTATGAACGTGACTTTCGCTTTTTTGCAGAAGTCTGCCGCGAGGGAACGGAACTGCGCGTCGGCCTCTTTTGGCATAAAATAGCCGACCATCACGAGATGCACAGACGCGCCCGTAGTCTCGGCTGCGCGCTCGGCGGCCTGGAACATAGCCAAAGGATGCGCCTTAATGGCTGCACTGAGGCGCCCAACCCAGAGCAGAACGACCTCGGCCTCGCCGACCCCAAGCGCACCCCGCTGGGCTCTACGCTTGGGAGGCGAGACTTGGGCTTCGAAATGCGCGGTATCAATGCCGAGCGGAATGACGGGCAACTGAACGGGACATATGAATTTCGCGCCAAAACGCCGCTCGATATAAGCACCGTACAAATCCCAAAAGGAGCGTATGGCGGCTTGCACGGCCCGCGAAGGGCAAATGATGGCATCCGTGTCCTCGGACGGGGCCAGACAATATTGCTCGAGCAACTCACCCGCCTCCATACCGCTTATGGCATGGGCCAGGCCGCAAAAGTTAAAGCCCTTATCGAGCTGCTCCCGCTGCCACAGCAGGCCATGGCTATCGGGGTTCGGGCGGAAGACAGTTTGAAACTGGTCCTTGTTCTCACGCAGGAAACGACGGTCCAAGGCAACAAGTCGGGATGGCTCTATGCCGAGATCGGTGGCGACGGCAACCACTTCCTCCCATTCGGCTTTTTCACCGATCAGAAAGCGGAACTTGTCAACGCTGCCGTATCTGAACCAGGCCTGCAGCCAATTAGTGGTCGCGACGTCCACACCGAAGATGCGGTGGTTCGCGACGGCGGGTCGGACCGTAGTGTAATGGATGGCGATCATTTAGGAACAAGCGGAGCGGAGGTAGAAAGCCAGCCTAACACCCTGGCCGGCCCAGCGAAAGCCGAGGCTGGATCTTTCCGGGCAGCTGATATAAATCTTGAAGCACGGGCCTGTAGCTCAGCTGGGAGAGCGCGTCGTTCGCAATGACGAGGTCGTCGGTTCGATCCCGATCAGGTCCACCAGTTTCTCATCCCAGGAATTCTGCAGAAAATGGTAAACGTTAGCACTTTCGCCGTTAACCACGGCAAGGGCCGGCCGTGCTGCGGTGCGGTGCGGTCCGGTGCGACGAGTTTGCCGCCTTAGGGTCGATTCGTACTTCATGAAACAATTGAGGGGGCGCGATTCTGGTGCTACGCTGACTGTCTATTTTATTAAAGCGTTAGGTGCCCATGAGCATTGGCCCGCCTCGTTCAACGGGATTTGATAACGGATTGACCGTCGTAACCCGCTACACCAGCAGGCTCGAAACCGACATAGCCATAAGGATCCGCGGGGGCTCGGCAGTCGAAGCGGGAAGTATTTATCCACGAGGCATCGCGCATTTCGACGAACACATTACAACAGCAGGTTCACTCAATTTTCCGCGACGCGCACGAAGTTATATTGAGAGCGTTGAAGGCTTTGATAACGACTCCAAAATTGGAAACCATTTTACTCCCGCAACTCAGTTTCAATTTACCAATTACGATGCCTGCGTACCCTTCAAATCGGCGGATCGTGTTCTGGACATTATGCTCGATATGATAGCAAACCCGATTTGCAGCCCGAAAGAAGTCGAGATCAACAGGAAATACATCACCAATGAAAGCATCGGCAATCAATTAGGTTTTAATATTAGTAACCTTGAAAACTGGGTCGTGCCTTCCGTGGCTTTTGGCGACGACCCTCGTTTCTGTCCGGTTATTGGTGATAAAAGGAGCATTCAGGCGATAACCGCCGATCAAATAAAAGAATGGCATGCCCAAAACATGACGGCCGCTAACACCGTCATCGTTGTCGAGGGTGACGTCAATCATGACGATGTGGTTGCGGCCGTGAAAAAGAGACTTTTGCTTCTCCCCGGCAGTCCGTTGCGCGATGAACCCGCGGTCTACACGGGAGGTGATTTACGTTATTGGACGCCCGGAGACGGGGGCACACACGTAGCACTTGCGTTTCAGGGACCGCCGGAAGGCGATTTTAAAGAAGGGATCGCTTTCAAGGTTCTTGGCAAGCTTCTGACAGCCAGAACCGGAAAGCATTCGATTCCAGAGACTTTGGTCAGCGACGAACTCGGGACCTACAATTATGGCGTAAACGCCTGGCAAACCATGGATTCAGGACTGCTCGTCATTACGTTTAATCAAGTCGAGGTCGTACCTTGTCTGGAAGCCATTCAAAAGATCTTGTTTGACCTGACCGAAAAAGTCGATCCCCAGGCCCTAGCGAAAGTCCGGGAAGATCAGAAAAAACACATCGCCAAAGTCGAAAAGGGCCTGTCCAAAATAGGTGTCGTGGACATGGCCGAAGATGTATTCGTAAGCCATAAGGTCCTGCCATCGGATCATTACTCGCAATTGAAGCTGAAGGTCACTGAAGAGGAGATCATGGCAGCCGCCCGGGCGATCGTCTCGAAACCTGTAACCTTCGTCGCCGCTGGGGACCTTCAGCCGCTACCGAACCGGCGGGATGTGCGGGATTTGTTTCTGTTGGGGGAAGCGAAGGAAAGTTCGTTTACTTCGGTCGTGCCGCAGCAAACCCCTGTGCCGCATCGATATGCTCTGCAATAACGCTTCCCATCTTCCCTACTCCAAGGAAGCTTAAGTTAGCAGAAAAATGTTGACCGCTGGTCTCGGGACGTCCAACCGAGAGTGGACTAGGCTGTAGTGCCTTTAAGAAGCGAGTGATTATAGAATGGCTTTTCTTCCACCTTTCTGCCATCGGCCAGCATAAGCGGTCCAACCCAAGCCATGGGGGCTGGGCTTCGCGTTTCAGATACTCTGAGGCAGGTTCTCTTTGGCCGACGGCACGAGATATGGCCGGTTCGGGAACCTTGTTACAGGTTTATTAGAGTTGCTTGCACACAACTCCTTTGGTGGTCTGGGGCAAACTCAGGCGGTAACCAAATAAAGTCGGGCGGCTGCAACAGCTTATAAAAATTACGTTTCCGGTCGCATATCTCAAAGCAATGAGTTAAGAGGCCGTTTAAGGGCGCATGTTAATCACCCAGCCCGGCCTGTGAGCACGGTGGCGGTCGCTTCGAACTTAGGTTACCCCTATATACCCCTCTGACTGTACCCGTGTGACGCTATGACCGACCAGAACCAGGCCAAACATATTCTCATTATCACCGACGACTGGCTTCCCAACGTCACCGGCGTTGTACGGACGCTGAGCAACGTAAAGGCGCACGTCGAAAACCTTGGTCATCGGGTAAGCGTCATTTATCCCGATCCGGAGAAGTTCGTAACAGCTCGTATTTTGCCCGGACATCCAGAGATTACCTTGGCTCTTTGGCCAAAATCAAAGGATGCTGGGGTCGCGAGACAACTCGAAAAACTTGAGCCCGACCTGATATATATCGCGACACCCGAGGGGCCCCTTGGGCTCGCAGCCGCCCTTGCCTGCCGCAAGGAAGAGCTAAATTACACCAGCGGCTTTCACACCAAATTTCCGGAATTTGCAGCCGCTTTTCATGTGCCGGGGGCGATGCGATACGGGTATGAATACCTTAAATGGGCCCACGGGCCCGCGCATCGCATAATGACGCCGGAAGGCATGATCACCGAACTTAAGGCGCGGGGATTTAAGAACCTCGTGCCATGGACACGCGGTGTGAACACGGATCTATTCAAGCCGGGCCCGTCGAGGATTTATGATCATTTGTCGCACCCCATTTTTTTGAATGTTGGACGCGTGTCCTATGAAAAAGGACTTGAACAATTTTTAGCGGCCGAATTGCCTGGCACGAAAGTCGTGGTGGGTGACGGGCCGCTGCTGCAGGAATTGAAAGTTAAGTATCCAAAGGTTGTCTTTACAGGAGTTAAGCATGGCGAGGAACTGGCGGAGCATTACCGCGGCGCCGACGTCTTTGCGTTTCCGAGCACTACCGATACCTTCGGCAATGTGCAAATCGAGGCGCTGGCGAGCGGCCTACCGGTGGCGGCTCGGGTCAATCCGGCCTCGGCCAAAATACTCTCGGCACCCGGCGTCGGTGCCATGAACACCGCTTTCCAAGCCGCCTGCTTAGAAGCCCTAAAACTCAAGGAAGGTGGTTGCGAGGACGCATGCCGGCAGCACGTTATGAAGAACTATAACGGCTGGGAAAAAACCTCCCGGCTCCTTCTGGAAAACCTGACCGAAGCTAAGGGGCCGCGCCGCAGTAAGCCGATCCGCTCAACACTGAACCTTGGCTAGTTCACCGGACGGCCGAGGAAAACTGCCGCTCGTTCATATGCGCAAATTTAGACGGTCGCTGGGGGCCATCATCCGGCGAAATTCCCGCCATTTTCAAATCGGCTATTGTGATGGCAAAGGGCGACGATTGGATGCCCAAAGTCTCCACAATACGATCAAAATTGACAGGCGGCCGCTGGTAGAGGGGGACACGGTCCCAGCCTGAATTAATTTTGACGCACCCATCGGCAACCGTTTTATAACCTAGCTGTTGCTCGATTCCGCAGCCAAGAAGCTTTTCTATCTCACCAAACTTCTCTTGAAAGCTTCGATTTTGTTCGCCGGCGGGCAATTTCATAAACTCAACATATCGGGGTGCGATTTTTTCATGAAACAAACGAGAAAGCCGGCCTTTGTAGCGACGCATGACGGATTCCGGCGTCATCGGTTCATAAAGAGTCTTTTGCGTGTCCCACCGGTTTTTTTCCTTAAACTCATGGACCGTATTCTTAATCTGTTTATTGGCTGCAAAATGGATGAGCCCATCCAAATAATAAGATGGGACGTTGAAGCGCCGTCGAATATCCTTCATGAGATCCGGCTGCTGAAAAAGCGCGCGATCGATTTTTGCTTCCAGAAGCAGGATCGCATGCGCTGCATCAGGAATAGTTTTTTGCAGCAACCGTGCATCGACCCCGCCGTCGGCAATGCCGAAGGGCGCCGCGGGCAACAGTTTTGCGGAAATAATGCACGCCGTCATGGCTAAGCTCTTGGCGAGAAATTCTCTGCGGTGGTGCTTTTCGGCTTGATCGGTCATTTCTGAAAAGCCCCAATATTTGTCCACGATACTCTCAAGTGTTTAACATTGGCTTCACTTCGGGTCGTGAAGAGAAAGCCGGCGTGGTCGGTGCGCGCAGATTCACCTGGCCTAGCTTCCGTTGCCCCGGGCGATGTAGTCGTTACACCCCATGGAATGCGTGACCACAATCTTTCGAGTGAATGGGATAACGTCTGCCGGCCCGCGCCTCGATATATAATAAAGTTCGCAGCTTTCGCGCTGTCATGTGTCGCTATGTACGCAAGGGCCGGGTCCATTCCGGTTGATGATATAAACCAGCCGGCGGCTTTGAACATCAAGCGCGCGGGATGGTCGGCAGCGCTAATTTCGGATAAAGTCCCTTTTCGGCTTCTGCCCCTCGGGGGCTGCACGAACCAGCGTTCATATTGGTAAGCGCCCGCTATTTTGACGAGTCCTTCAACAGCTGCAAGGCCGGCAAGAGCTAAGGACTGTTTGTGGTTGGTGGTAATCGCGTGAGATGCGAGCCCGTAAGGCACGGCGCCTGTTGCCGCGGAAGTCAGCGTCTTTATGACGGACCGTTGCCGCGATTCCGTCACTCTGGCCATTACCTCCGCGCTCATATCCCTCTCTCTACACCGCACCTAAACTCCTTTCATACAGTGGGCGTCGCTTCCAATCTTCGCGATTAGGCATATCGGGATAGGAAGGAGACTTCTTCTCCGGATCGAGCATTTCTTTCAGTGCAGGACAGACCTCCATGCGATCCTTCAAATCTTGTACGGTCTTGACGCTTAGTGTGCCAAGTGCATGCAAGATATGACGCGGATGGGTGATTTCGTCGCCGTCCGGCATTTGCGCTTGTACCAGTGGGCGCCCATCAGGCGTTACGACATTCACGTCGCCTGTCCGCAATATTTTAACGGTCGGCACCGTATTCAAGTCCGGCAATGCGGAGCGCCAGCGGATTTCGTCGTCCGATAAGAGGCCTTTTTGTTCGTAGAACAGTTTTGCCTTCGCCAGAGTCTTGGGATGAAACCCTGGATAGGTCCGCAAATGCCTCAAAACAAGGTCATTGCCGGTGGGGACAGTATCGGGCAAGCCTAGATGGTCTTTGACGGCTTCGCGCACCTTCAACCAATCCAGGGAATGGGTCACACCATCCGCGTAAGTCGCCCCAAACGTCGATCGCCCGTCGATCCAGCATCCGTAAACATTTATCTCCGCTGCATCCCTTCCCGACGCCGTCTTCTCAGGGGTTTTTTCGCGATACATTGGCCTTAGCTTTTCGAGCAGCATCCCTTGAAGGAGACTGACGCCGGGGTCCTTCTCTAGGACCGGCAACATCTGCAGAGCGACGCGCTTAAAATTTGCCTTAATGCCATTTTTGGCCCCGGGCCCATTTTGGATAGCAACGTCAGACTCCACGGCTTTTTGGAAAGCAGGAATCACGGCAGTTTTTAGGATCGCTTCCAGCGCCCCGGTCCTGTGAAGCCATAAAATCAAACTTATAAGCGAATTCTTGGCGAAATTTTTCGCATCTGTTTCGACGTTTTCAAAGCGGCTGTGTTTCTTATAGGGTAGTTTCAGTAGTTTTAATAAATGCAGGTGCCCTATATCCAGGTCCGCATCGTATTTGTGTGAGACAT
>JALYJG010000020.1 GCA_030775365.1 Pseudomonadota bacterium | reverse complement strand
AGACACAAGTGTTCAAGGGGCGCGCAAATTATGAGCCGAATAGTCTCAGCGATGCCGGTGAAGACGGCGGCCCTCGCGAATGCCCCGTTGCCGGATTCAAGACCTTTATTGGTCGCTCGGATAATGAGGAACAAGGCGACAAGTTGCGCCTGCGCCCGGAATCCTTCGCCGACCATTATAGCCAGGCCCGGATGTTTTTCGAATCACAGACGGAGAATGAAAAAGCGCATATAGCGTCCGCCTTGGTGTTCGAACTTTCGAAGGTCACGCTCGAGCACATCCCGCCGCGCCTCGTTGCCAATCTCCGAAACGTCAGCGACGAACTCGCGAAACGGGTGGCCGCCGGCCTCGGTATTCCATTACCGAAGAAAGCGTCCTCCGCGCAACCCACGCAAGATTTCCCGCGGTCCGACGCGCTCTCCATTCAAAAAAACATGAAGCCCATATTGGAAGGCCGCACAATCGGCATCCTGATCGCTGACGGCACGGATGCCGCTAACCTCACGAAGTTACGGAAACTTATCGAAAAGGCGGGCGCTAAGGCGAAGATTGTTGCGCCGAAAATCACTGGCATCGGTCTATCCGACGGCACCATGGTAAAGGTCGATGGCCAACTGGCCGGCGCGCCCTCGCCGATTTTCGATGCGGTCGCGGTTCTGCTCTCAGCCGACAGCGCCAAGATGCTGGCGAAGGATGCGGTGGCAATCCAATGGGTTATGGACGCCTTTGGCCATTTGAAAGCCATCGGTCACAATGCCGAGTCACAACCGTTGCTGTCTAAGGCGTATGTCGAAAAGGACGAAGGCATCACTGGCACTGATGCCAAATTCATCCAGGCAGCATCGCAGCGCTTCTGGAAACGCGAGGCTTCGGTAAGGAAGCTTGCTTGAATTTTCAGGATAGTTTTTAAACCGGACCGCCAAATTTGGCATCATAGAATTGGGGCGAACGACGCCAGAATTCTGCGCTGCAGTCGACCTGCAGAGAATTTGGGTGTCGCGAAATGTCGCGAGAATGCGCGCTGTCTCCCCCGCTGAACCGGACTGGGCACTCAAAGATGCTTCTCAGTTAGTCCGTGTAGCGCCTTCCAATTGCCAGCTGCATAAAGCGTTGATAGGGAATGCCTATGCGTTTGGCGTTTACGCGTAAAGCGTCTAACAACTGCTCTGGCAGGCGAAGGCTGACTGACTTGTCCTTGCGCCTTAATTCAAAACGCATTGGCACCAGTCAGAAAAGTCATATTCGCTGAGGTCTTCGAAGCCGAGCTCGAATATTGGATACCCTCGCACGCATACGCAAAAACCTTTTAAAAAATAATAGTGAGCCATACACCGCGCCATCTCAGCGGACGCCAAGGGGCACCGAGTGCCCAGATATCTTTTGTGTCAGAAAATAATTTCTTGAAATACTTAATGAAAGTTATGGGGGGACCGAAAGCAACGGTGATGGATACGAGAAATTCGAGTTAAAGCTTTGAAAATAACGATCCAATAGGATCAACCGGTCAAGGTGCCAATTTTTCCAAGGACTTCGGCAATAATTTCTGGTGCGGTTTTCGTAATCAGTTTGGCTTTTCGGGCCTTCCAATCCAGACTTTTAATTTGGTCGCTCAATATAGCCCCAGTCACCTTGCTATTTGCCGGTAACACGATCTCGAAAGGATAGCCTTTAACGCGACTGGTGATAGGGCAAAAAAGTGCTAAATTGGATGCCGCGTTATATGACTTGGGCGAGATCACGAGCGCAGGTCTGCGACCTGCTTGTTCTTGACCGGCTTGTGGATCAAATAGCAACCAGATCAAGTCACCACGTTCCGGAATATAGGCTCCACGCAGAGAAGCCGATTTCACCATGCTTCATGCCCGGCTTGGGCGCCAGTATCAATCGCCTTGTGTTGATTTTTGGGAGAGATACCACTGACAAGATTTTTGAGATTATACCGAAGTGGTTCAAGCACAATACGGCCTTTGATGGCAGAAATATGCACCGGCGTTCCTAGGCCTATGCCAGCCTCTTTAGCGACAGCGCCCGGGATACGGACACCCAGACTATTGCCCCATTTGCTGATCGTCATGTCCATACAAGATCACCTCTCGAGGTTTATACATAGTATAAACATTTTACCGAAGAAGGCAATTGTTATATCGTCGTTTCGACAATAGTGCCCAGCGCATAGCGGGGTACATTGGTTACTACATTGAGTTTGGTTGGAAAAATTTGGCGGACCGGAAGCGATGGTGCTGGGCACCATTGGCAATTGCAAATCAAGGGCTTCCAATAGGGCGGGGACATTAGTCGCAAGCGCAAACTGCTCGACGAGCAGAAAGTAAGGCAAAAAGCGCATGCGCGCAATACGGGTAGCACTTAATCCCGCAAGCGGCTATCGCTACGCTGAGATGGATGAAAGAAATACGGTCAGCTGAACTCGCGCGTCAGCAGATAGCTGTTCATGACGTGTTTCCGCACCGCGAATCCCAGAGCCCCGAACTGGTCGATCATATCGGCCTGGGTCACGGCGCGGCCGGTCAATTCCGGGTTGTGCAGCTCGATCGCGATCTGGTGGATATTTCCGAAAGCCCCCGCATCACGCGTGAGCAGGTCGATTTCGGCGCCCTCCGCGTCCATAATAAGCGTGGCTCCTTTCGGCGCATGTTCCTTCAGGATACTGCTTAGCGAACGCGTCAGAACCGGAATGGTCACTTCGTTCTTGCTGGATTTCAGATGTTGCAGCAACCCCGAGCTTAGATTCGGCCGGACGCAGAAATCGGCCGTTTGTCCGTTGCTTTCCGGCGGGCATAACGCTGCGTTGATGATCTCGAAATTCCGCGAGGGATACGTGGTATGCGCCCGTGACATATTGGCGGCGAGCGCCTGCAAGGATTCAGGATTAGGTTCCACGCAAACATATTTGCCGCCGTCGGCAAGTCGCGTCTCGAAAGCATGGCGTGCAAGGACGCCGATATTCGCGCCGATCTCGACGATTGTATGGTCGGGTCGCATGCCTCCCAGCAAGCTGATCTCGGCTTTTTCATAACGGCCAAGCATGATGCTTGCGCAGTCGTTCCGGTTCATATGCGCGGGCACTGTATAAATATGGCCGTCGGGAGTGGGAATGTGCCCGTGTGTTGTTTGGCGCACGACAAGCCCCGCCAAGCCTACGGCGCGACGGAGCATGCCCCTTCCGATGCGGGAAAGGGTCAGAGGTCTGGGCTGTTTTTCCGGAGTCTGAATTTGCGCTATAGGTCGTTCGATCATAATATAATTCCTCACTATAATATCGACGAAGGCTGTAAGCCTATATCCGTACCATGAAAGTAACGAGAAATACCCCGGAGAGATATGAAAAGTAAAAGTAAAAAAGCACTAAAGACCCATTTAAGCGTTTCGGTGCGAATGAGGTGCGCTCTTAAAATCAACAGGAAGTGCTCAGCTTCAGTTGGTCAGAAAACTTATCTAATTGATATTTATTAGAGAAAACTTGGCGGACCGCAAGCGACGGTGCTGGGCACTGGAACGTATGCGTGACGATCACGTCAAAATCATCTCGTCGCCGGAGATACTGTCAATTTAACGCCGAGAGCATTAAGTACAGCGCTAATCGTTTCAAAACGAGGGTGCGCCCCGACGCTTAGCGCCTTATAGAGGCTTTCACGGCCGAGGCCCGAATTTTCAGCGATCTGGGCCATACCTCGTGCCTTGGCGACATCACCAAGGGCGGCAATAAAAAGGTCAGGATTACGATCTTCTGCTGCAGCCGTTAAATATTCTGCTATTACCACCTCGTTATCCAGATATGCTGCGGCATCAAATGGCTTAAAAGTGGTCTTTCCAGTTTTTGTTTTTTTCATCGTCTTTTCCCCTTCAACTCTTCGGCGAGTTTTTTGGCTAGAATGATATCTTTTTTCTGAGTGGATTTATCGCCTCCAGTCAACAAAAGATAAATCGTATTCCCCGTACGCGTATAATAAACTCTGTAACCCGCGCCGACATTAATACGCATCTCGTAGACGCCGCCATCTATGGGCTTCCAATCACCAAAATTTCCTAATGTTGCGCTCCGCAATCTTGCAAGAATTCGGGCTTTCGCTTTTTGGTCGACTAGCTTTGATAACCAAGTTTCGAAAATCGACGATTGAACAAGCGTATACATGCTACTATTGTATCCATATGGATACAGTTAAGCAAGTTAAAAATTGGTGCCCAGTTCCATCGCCAGCTTAGCCTGGATATCCCATTGAATGTAAAAGCAGAAAGTCGGTGGCGGAGGGGATGAGATTCGAACTCACGAAACGGTTGCCCGTTTACACACTTTCCAGGCGTGCGCCTTCAACCACTCGGCCACCCCTCCGTAAGGGAAGGATTGATAGCGTGCTTTTCATCCCAACAAAACACAAAATTTGGCCGCGCCTGACGGTTTGAATGCTATTTGCGCGGCCTGACGCGCCCATATTGTTGCGGCCACCCGGCAGGCGCACCCAGCGTCTCCGCCGCGTGCAGTGGCCAGTAGGGGTCATGCAGCATCGCTCGCGCAAGAAAAACCGCGTCGGCCTGGCCGTCACGGATAATTCCCTCGGCCTGAAGCGCTTCGGTAATCATACCTACGGCCGCTGTAGCGATGCCGGCCTGCGACCGGATCATTTCGGCAAAAGGGACCTGATAGGAAGGGCCGACAGGAATCTTGGCATCATGGGTGGCGCCGCCGCTCGAGCAATCGATCAAATCGATGCCGGTAGTCTTGAGAAGTGAGGCAAGGGTAACTGACTGCTCAGGAGTCCACCCGCCTGGCACCCAGTCGGTCGTCGAGAGGCGCGCAAAGACGGGCAGTCGCGCCGGCCAGGCGTTGCGAACGGCCTTCGCCACAGCAAGAGGAAAACGCGCGCGGTTTTCGAAGGAGCCGCCGAATTCATCATTGCGGGTGTTGGAGAGGGGGGACAGAAATTCGTGCAGCAGATAGCCATGCGCCATGTGGATTTCGACAACTTGAAAACCCGCGGTAAAACTGCGCTTGGTGGCCATCACGAATTCTTCGGTCACGCGGGCCATATCATCGCCGTTCATTTGTCGCGGTGTGTGCCAACCCGGCCGGAACGGGATCGGGCTCGGTGCCAAAGTTTCCCAAGCGCGCTCGTCGGATGAAGGGATTGAAGCGTCGCCGTCCCACGGCGCCTCTGTGGAGCCCTTCCGTCCGGCATGCGCGAGCTGAATTGCGGGCACAGCCCCTTGGCTGACGATAAAATCGGTTATGCGCTTGAAGGCCTCGGCATGTTGATCCGACCACATACCGCTATCGCCTGGTGAAATACGACCTACCGGCGAAACAGCCGTAGCCTCAACCACGACCAGCCCGGCCCCGCCGACCGCTCGGCTGCCGAGATGAACGAGATGCCAATCTGTGGGCAGCCCATTAGCGCTCGAATATTGACACATGGGCGATACCCAGACGCGGTTCTTAAATTCGATCTCACGGAGCTTAAGTTTCGAGAAAAGAACTGACATGGCGGGCTCTTTCTTTGAGGGGCCAGCGCAAGGCTGGAAAAGGCCGAGATGAGACATTATGTAAGTAGCATGAAGTCATCACAACTGATGGCTGGTCAGGGGGTTTAAATGAGCGTCACAGTGGAACACAAGATGGGATTGATGAATTCATCCCTCATACGGTTTGGCCTCGGCTACGGGGCGGTTGCCGCTATGATCCTTTCATATACGGCTAACAAATCCATTTTATGGATGCTCATCGACGGATGGCTCAGCTGGGTCTACGTCATTTTCTTTGCGTTGTTCCGGGCTTGACCCTGTTAGCGCCGCTCGTTTAGCTCCTACCTTTTTAGCAGGGCCATGGCCAGACTCGGCTTTGACGCGGGCGAGCATGCGCCGTTGGTTGTCGGAACACATCATCAGGGGTGTGCGGCGCGGCAGCGGCCAGCCGTGATGACTGCCAGGGCTTAAAGCGCCTTACTCGTAGGCCATGGAACCGTTTTCTATTGAACAGTCTGCCATGTCCCATCGGGTTGCATGCAGGCTGTGCCATAGGCCTGGCCCGCTCCCTCGGCGAGCTCATAATTGCGGCAAGTGCGACCGAGATTATCGATAAAAGTTGGCGAGGTCTGATTGGCGGCCGCAGGGGGCGGTTGATTGGGTGCCATTGGCGGGGAATAAGCGGGCGGCGCATAAGCGGGCGGCGCATAACCATAAGGCGGCGGCTGTTGCCCATAAGCGACCGGAGGTGCGACAGGCGCATAGTAGGGTGGTGGCGCATATACAAGAGGTGGAGGGGCTACGTAATAGCCGGGGTAATAGCCAGGATAGCCCATATATCCGGGATAGCCGGGATAAATATAGCCACCACTTGTGACAACGACGACCCGGTGCGCGGCGGCCGGCGTCGTGACCCCGAGCATCAGAGCGAGGGCCAGGAATAGCGAGCCGAATTTTTTCACATGTTTCTCCTGAGTGTCTCTTGCCCGTCCTTCGTGCCGGCTTCTTATGCCATAGCTTCATGGCAAAATGAGGGCGAAGTACACGCTGGAGCACAGGGGTGAAGCAGCCGTAGCACGGGGTTTGAGTAGGCGGTTTGCTCTTTCAACTCGTTAAAGACAGGCGTAGAATTGGCTTCTGTTCTAGGCCAAGTTAGCCTCATTTCCTTCCAAAGAAGCCTCGTTCCATGCGTAGCGACCCTCCCACGCCTGGCCAATTTCAAATCGGCGATCCGGTCCCCTGGTTCGACGCCCAAACCGTTGCGGGCGCATCGATCAATCTCGGAGTCGTCGCCGGCCGCTGGGTGGCCCTCTGTTTTCTGAATGAGCTCGATCTTGATGCTGAGGCCACACGGGTGCTCGCCGAACTTCTTGGTGAGGCCAAGCTGTTCAACGACGATCATCTCGTTTTTTACGGTGTCGTGACCGAGCCGCCGCAACAAGCGGCGATGCTCAGCGAGGTGAGCCATAAGGCCCTTGGCTTTATTGCCGATTATACGGGCGCTATTACGCGCGAATTCGGAGCTGCCCAATCTTCCCGTCTGCTTGTGCTCGACCCGCTGCTCAGGGTTTTTGGTAATTTCGAGATCGGCCGAGACGGGACGCCCGTGGAAATAATGCGAAAATTTCTGCGTGATCTGCCGGCTGTGGAAGATTCGGCCGGCGTCCCACTCACGGCCCCGGCCCTGATCGTGCCGCGTGTATTCGAGCAAGAATTTTGTGATTTTCTTATCGATCTTTACGAGAAAAACGGCGGCGTCGATTCCGGTTTCATGCTCGATACCGCAGGCAAGACCGCGACCGTCCTCAATTATCAATTGAAGCGGCGCAGCGATATGGTGATCGTTGCCCCGGATATACGCGAGATGATGCGAGAGCGCGTAGCCAAGCGCCTTATACCCGCGATCGAACGCTTCTTCCAGTACCGCCCCACACGTATGGATAGGTATCTCGTTTCCTGTTACGAGGCCGAGACAGGCGGGCATTTTTCGCGCCACCGGGACAATGTGAACGCCGGCGCCCGCCATCGGCGTTTTGCTGTGACGATGAACCTCAACAAAGACTATGATGGCTGTGATCTTATGTTCCCGGAATTTGGCCGCCGCCTTTACCGGGCGCCCGTCGGCGGGGCCATCGTGTTTTCAACGGGCGCTCTGCATCAAGTCACGCCTGTAACCCGCGGCCGACGCTATGCCTTCATTCCCTTCCTTTATGGCGAGGAGGAAGCCCGGCAGCGTGAAGCCAACAACGCCCTGTTGCAGGATGGCGAAAGCCTCTATGCTGGCGGCCGCGACAAGCTGTTTCCCAACGCGTAATTTGCTTACCGAAAGGCACGCCATGAAAACTTTTCTTTTATACGGCCTGACGACGATCCTGCTGCTTTGCGGGACAGAGGCGAACGCTCTCACATCTGAAACCCGCAGCATGACCAACAGCGACGGCTCGGCGCGCTATGTCGATCCGGATGAGCAAACGCCACGTCTCCTCGCACCGCCGAACATCAATGCCGGACGCAATGGGATGACGTCCCCCCGCGAGGGAGTCCTCGGTCCCAATGTTCCGCAAATGCTCGGCGCGGGGCATGAGGGCGAGCAGGCTTTCGATCGTGCTTATTCGCATCTTGGAAACCGATAGCACCTTCGCCAATGCGGCCTGTTACATCCTCCTTGCTTGCCGGTGTTGAGCTTAAGATTGCGGGCAGCAAATATCTTGAGGGGCTACAGGCAAGCACGCAGAGCGGTGCCCTGTTCGGGGTTTTCGATAAGTGGTTTATTCGGGTCGTGACGCGGCTGTCCTCTCTCGATCCTGAAAAGCCCTGGGAGGAAAGCGTTGCGACGGAAACCGCCCGAGCGCCTTCCGGCTCAGCATCGCTCGAATGGGATCTCCTGCGCTTACGCCTTTTCCTTGATCGGCGGCAACAGGGACGCTTTGTCAGCTACGCTCAGCGCGAGGCCTCCGCTCAGCATTACTTCCCACGCTTCGGGACCGAGTTCGGGAGCGATGTTCTGTTGACATGTCAGGGCGCAGGGGCAGCGGCGCAATGGCGCGGCTTGCCCTTGATGAAAACAGCCTTTGATCTTGCGCTCTATCCTCAACTGCTAAGCAATGTGCGGCCAAAGACGATCTTTGAGATCGGCTCCGGCACGGGTGGCAGCGCGATGTGGCTCGCCGATCATATGGCCCTTTTGGGGATAGCTGGAAGCGTTCACTCGGTCGATCTTTTGCCTGTCAAATCTCAGCATTCCGGGGTTACGTTCACGGCTGGTGACTGCCGTCAGCCGCACACACTCTTTGCTGAAGAGGTTCTGGCCGCCGCCCCGCATCCATGGCTCGTCATTGAAGATGCGCACCAGAATGTCGGTGGTGTCCTTGTCCATCTTCACCCCTATCTCATCGAAGGCGATTATATCTTTGTCGAGGACAGCGATATCAAGCGCGACGACTTACGAGGCTTTTTATCGTCGCGCGAGGCGGCCTATCGCGTCGACACGCATTACACGGATTTCTTCGGCCGCAACGCCACTTGTGCTCTCGATTCCATTTTTATACGCACCGCCGCGCCATGATGGCTCAGCCCTGCAGAATAAAGTGTTACCCTCGCCTAGATCAGAGGTCAGGCGAACGATACGGCCGCTAGGCGAACGAAAACAGCGAAAGGATATATCCAATGATTGCAGCCCGCGCACGAAGCTTACAGAAGTTATTTGCCTTTCTAGCCTGTCTCGCCCTTGTCACCGGCCTGTCCAGCAGCCTAGCGCTGGCCGCCAGCCTGCCTGAGCCAGCAGTTGACGAGACGGTAACGGGAAAGACAACGGACGAATCCATCGTACTGTCCGGCGGTTGCTTCTGGGGTGTCCAGGCGGTGTTTCAACATTTTAAGGGCGTCAAGGAAGCGGTTTCCGGCTACAGCGGCGGGGAAGCCTCCTCGGCCCATTACGATATGGTCAGTACCGGAACCACGGGCCATGCGGAAGCGGTCAAGATCACTTATGATCCATCCCAGCTCACTCTTGGCAAAATTCTCGAGGTCTTTTTTGCCGTGGCCCACGATCCTACCGAGCTGAACTTTCAGGGCCCTGACCACGGCTCGCAGTATCGCTCGGCCATATTTTTCTCGACGCCCGAGCAACAGAAGATCGCGGAAGCCTATGTGGCGCAGCTGGATCAGGCGAAAGCCTTTAGTGCTCCTATCGTGACCAAAATCGTTCCTATCAACGGGTTTTATGCGGCCGAGGAGTATCATCAGAACTACTTCAAGCTTCATCCTTACGCGCCCTACATCGTTATCAATGACGCGCCGAAAGTCGCCAAGCTGCAGAAGCTTTTTCCGGACCTCTATGTAAGCCCGTAATCTGTCAGCCCGGAAGAGGCCTCTTTGTTGAGATTTCGGTCCTATCTCGCTCTACTAGCGATGCTTCTTGCCGCTTGGCCGTCCGAAGCCGCAGCGCCCGTCGTGCTCGAACTTTTTACCTCGCAAGGCTGTTCTTCCTGCCCGCAGGCCGATGCCTTGCTGCAACGCCTGGCCAAGGAAGATGCAACGCTATTACCGTTGTCTTTGCATGTGCATTACTGGGACCATCTCGGCTGGAAGGATCCCTATTCCTCACCTGCGAACACACTGCGGCAGAAGACCTATACCCAGGCTCTCGGTGGCTGGCGCATCTACACACCCGAACTTGTTGTGAATGGTCAGATCGCGGCCATAGGGTCCGACGAGTATGAGGTCAGGAACGCCATTGCCGATGCGCGTCTAACGCCGGCGGCAGCCGATGTCACGATTAGCCGCGCTTCGGTGGGCGGGTTCAATGTGACCATCTCCAACAAGGGCCGCAGTCCTATCAAAGGGACTTTTGACGTGTTGGCCCTAGGGTTCGAACCTTACGCCAAAACGCAAGTCGAGGCCGGCGAAAACCGTGGCCATAGGCTCGAAAATATCAATAACGTTACGTCCATTCAGAGCCTCGGAACCTGGACGGGCGGTGAGACCCGGTACACGGTGCCGGCGAGCGGCAGGCCGGGCGAGGGGATGGCTATACTTGTGCAATTTCCGCAGCAAGGGCGGATTCTGGGCTTCGCTTCCTATCTTCCAGCATCAGCGACGTCAGGGTCTGTTCCCTAGACGCCACAGGAACTTGAATTGCTCGCGAAAGGGCTGGACGAGCTCCTGGCCACGGAGGATATAAATCTGCTTTTTGCGCCACATGACGAGGGCCACCCGGTCGCCATAGATGATATAGGCGATTTTTCCGATCATGGGCGCGGCACAGGCGGTAATGCGCCTTCGGGCTTTCGAACACCGTGTTGCCCTCGGGAACCAGATAAAGCTGCCGCACACCAAGCTGGGCGCGCCATTTATAGTAGCGCTCGGCCACTTGTTTGATGCCGGGCACAAACCACTGACTTTCATCGGCCGAGCACGAATAGATCTCGTCGCCTGGCCTTGTCACGGCGGCATAAATATCCTCATCGAGCCGTTCGACGAAATTATCGCCCTTGATGCGCAAAACGCCCGTAATCTCGTCCGCGTGTCGCACGCCGCCGGCGGCCGGGAAATCGATGCCCGCCTGCTTGAGCGCAGCGACCATTTTCTGCACAGTCGAGGATCGTGTATGGCCGCTGCCGCGTTCGAACAGATTGACGGCCGAGAGTGATAGGCCGGCTTTAAGCGCGAGTTGTTCCTGCGGCCAATCGAGAAGTGCGCGGGCGGCGCGGATAAGGGATGGCGTCATAATACGTAAAATAGGTCTTTTGGGTTAATTAATCATGTAAAATAGAGCTTTTATTGTCTTTGTTCCGCCTCGCCCCCGTCCCGCATGTTTGTCTTGGTGCTCGAAGGAACTAGGTATTTGATTAAATATTTGATGGGACGGTAAAAAATGGACCGACATAACGAAAGAGGCGCCCTACCCCTGCCGATCCTAGGGATCAGTCCGCGTAATTCCTATTACGGCCCAGCGAATATCGATTTTGTCCTGGGCGAGGTTCTGCGTGACAGACCTGCGGCCCTCGTGATGATCCCGGATGTTCCCGATATCCATAACTATCTCGCCTACGGATATGAACCGCCAAAAGCGGAAAAAAAAGCGCTGTCTCTCGGTCGGGCCCTTAAAGCAACCGTCGAGGAAATTTGTGCCGCGCGCGATCGAGGCTGCGGCTTCGGCTCGCAAAGCCCCTCGGAGGTCCGTATCATCGACTGGCGCAACGATGTGGAGGACAACGCCATTTACAGATCCGCTCTCGCTGAGATCCAAGCCCTCTATAAGTCCAATTCTGCTTTTCAGTCTGCCATACGAGAGACCTCCCTCCACAGTCTCAAGTCGAAAATGGCAAATGAAAGCCGCCTGCAGCGTTATCTTGAGAAAACAGGCACCGATAAAAGTCTCGATCACGCCGTACAGTATATCCTGTCGGAAATTGGGTTCCTGGATGCCGCCCCCTCTCTTTTCGGGCGCGAGCGGATTGAGTACATCTATCACCGCCCATGGCCAGTCTATGAGCAGTATATAAAAGGGGGCTTCGATAACCCGCAGCACCCCAGTTCGAGTTTCCGGATCGTTGCGCGCGCGGCCGAGCCAGGGAGGCCCTAAGCCGTTGGACCCGCGGATTTCCTCGCGACTTCTTCGTCGAGGATCATTTTGCGGGAGAGCTTGCCGACCAAGGTCTTTGGCAGTGAATCGCGAAACTCAATAAGTTTCGGCATCTCGATCGGCGACAGCTTGTCTTTTAGAAATGTCTTCAGCGCGTCCTTCGTCAGCGTCTGGCCTTCCCGCAGCTTGATGAAGGCCTTGACCGTTTGGCCGCGATATTCGTCGGGCACGCCGGCAACTATGCATTCCTCGACAGCGGGATGGAGGTAGATCGCTTCCTCGACATTGCGCGGATAAATCTTGAAGCCGCCCGCCGCTATCATGTCTTTTATGCGGTCAACGATGAAGGTGTAGCCATCCTCATCCATATAGCCGACATCGCCCGTATGCAGCCTGTGCCCGGCCGGCGTCTCGTCCATCACGCCGGCCGTTTCCTCCGGATGGTGCCAATAGCCCGGCATCACTTGCGGTCCGCGGATACAGACTTCGCCGCGCTCGCCGATCGGCATAAGGGTCGCGCGATCATCAAGACTAACGATCTCGATATAGGTTTGCGGCGCCGGCAGGCCAATCGATCCAGGCTTGTTTTCACCCTCGACAGGGTTCAGCGCGGCGACAGGCGATGTCTCCGAAAGCCCGTAACCTTCGACCACCACACAGCCTGTGAGGCGCTCGAACGCGTCCTTGACTTCGACCGGCAAGGGAGCGCCGCCGGATATGCAGAATTTGATCGAGCGCAAATTGTAGCGCCCCAGAGCCTTGTAGTTGTTGATAGCTGTATAAATCGTCGGTACGGCCGGGAAGAAAGTCGGGCGCTTTGTATGAATGGTTTTGACGACCTGCTTGAGATCAAAGCGCGGCAGGATTATCAGACAGCCGCCAATCAGGACGGTAATGTTCATGACGGCCGTCATGGCAAAGACGTGAAAGAACGGCAAGACGCCGAGCATGCGTTCCTGCCCGTCAACGATACCCGGAAAGCTCAGGCGCGATTGCGTGACGTTGGCGATGAGGTTGGCATGGGTCAGCATGGCGCCTTTGGGGACGCCTGTAGTGCCACCTGTATATTGTAGGACGGCAATGTCCGTTGCAGGGTCGATTGCGACAGCGCCCCATTTTCCGTCATTGGCCAGCAAAGTGAAGAAGTCGGTGTGTCGATCATCCTTTGGCGTGCGCGCGATGTCGTGACGCTTGATGATACGATAGAGCAAAGAGAGGATTGGGGGCAGAATGTCCACCATGCGGCAGACGATGATGTGCTGGAGACAGGTGGCGCCGAGCATTTTTGCGAGCTTGTCGTAAATCTGAGGTATGTCGATCGTCGCCATGACCGTCGCGCCCGAATCCTCAATTTGCCGAGCGATCTCGCGTTCGGCATAGAGTGGATTGAAATTGACGACGGTTGCGCCGATTTTGAGGGCGGCAAAGTAAAGGATCACAAAGTAGGGCGAGTTCGGCAGAAAGAGGCCGACGCGGTCGCCCTTGCGAACGCCCAAGCCCTGCAGACCCTTGGCGGCTCGCGCGACCTGATCGCCGACTGTGCTATAGGTCGAGCGCTTGCCGAGAAAATCCAAACAGGAATTGTCAGGGAATCGGCCAACCGCATCGTCCAGAATTTCGTATAAGGGCTTGACGGGCAGCGTGGCCGACCAGTCGACCGAAGCCGGATATTTCTTGGCCCAGGGCAATTCCGGAGGGACGGTCATAGGCTTGATGTCCTGATGGTCGTGTGCGAGACGAGAATTCGGACGCTCCCGCGCAATGAGAATGACAGTCAGAAAATAACAATACGTTAATCGTAAAAACCCATTCCGGCAGCGCTAGGGTGCGAGAAGCTCGTCAACGGCCTTATCGACGGCTTCTGTAGGAATAGCCTTCATTTGCGTATCGCCATAATCATGGGCTTTGATGATGCGGCCGCGGGTGACGCGCGGGGCGAGCTTATCGGGGGAGGTCGGGCCGAACAATGTGACCAGCGGGCAGTCCATCGCCGCCAGCATATGACCCACCCCGCTGTCATTGGCGACGGCGGCGCTCAACAGCCCCGCAATGGCTAGAGTGTGCGCGATGGTCAGCTGGTCAGTATCCCAGCCGGCATAATCTTGCAGCGGAAACTTTGCCGCCGGTATGGTGGCTACGAGTTCGTCGTACCAGTCGAGTTCCTGAGGTCCAAGAATAAAGACCGGCACGCGGCCCTTGGCCGCCTGCAGCATGGCGACCTTTTCAAATTTGTAGCGCGGCCAGATCTTCACGGGATTACCGGCGCCAGGGGCCAGCCCCACATAGCTGCGACCTTCCGGCAGGATAAGACGGGCGCGAGCCTTTAATTCCGGCGCTACGATGAGCGCGCCCGTTGAAGGCGGACGGTATCCGGCGGCAAGCTCGACAAGCCGTAAAAGCTGATCGCAAAGATGCGGTGGCTTCCGCTGGAAAAGGGGCGGTCGGCGGTCCGAGAGCAAAAACCGCAAGGCCGGCGCGATGAAGACCTTATGCGTCATAGTGCGTGCTTGTCGCGCCTCCCGCCAGCGGTTGCGCGTGTCGATCAGGATATCGAAAGCCGGGGAGGGCGGGCCGGGGATCGCGTCGGAAAAAGGCAGCCAGGCCGGTTGCTCATGAATGTCGTCGATCAGATCTCGCGTGGCTTCGCGCAAGGGCCCGGCATAGGCTGTTGGGCCTTGCGCCGTAATCCAGTGGATCAAAGCTTTCGGAAAGGCCCGGCGCAGGGCGCGCAGGAAAGGCAGCTTGATCAGAGCATCGCCCACGAGATCGCGGCCGACGATGACGCCGATTGTGTCGGGGCTGTGCTGGGAATCGGTCAAGGAATCGGGCAATGAAATAAAGGCCGGTTGCTGGGAATTAGGGGCTGGATATTCTATTATGCTATATTATCTTTTAAATGCTACTCCCTCAACAGCTAACCCTTGATAGTCGAGCCATGACCGAACCACGTACAAAGATGCAGGATGAAGAAAACGCCGAGAGCCAGATGCCGGGGAGTGATTCCTTAGCTGGCGGCGATGCCGCCGCTTCGTCCGGCGGGCAGGTGGCCGAGCTGAAGGACCAGCTGCTTCGTGCGCTGGCCGAGACCGAGAATACGCGCCGGCGCGCTCAAAAAGAGCGCGAAGACACGCAAAAATACGCTGTCGCGAATTTCGCGAAGGAAATGTTGAATGTTGCCGATAATTTCCGCCGCGCTCTGGAAGCCGTACCCAAGAGCTCCGATGACGCCGGCATGAAAAATCTCGTGACGGGTGTGGAAGCTATTGAGCGCCAGCTGCAGCAGGCCTTTGACCGTTTTGGCATCAAAGAACTTGATCCCTTGGGCAAGCCTTTTGATCCGCATTTTCACCGCGTCATGATGGAGATTGACGACCCCGACCAGGCTCCCGGGACCGTCGTTCAGGTCTTGCAGGCGGGTTATGTCATCCATGACCGTCTCTTGCGCGAAGCGCTGGTAGCCGTCGCCAAAGGGGCGAGCGCAACAGCCGCCAAGGTGGATACATCGGCCTGAACGGCATCCATCCCGCCCCAACAGCCTCGAACAGGGTTAAAGTCGCCAAAAAAAGGTATTTGGCGGGCATTGCAGGACTGGAAAATCTCCCTATATAACTCTCATGGGGCGTAAGCGCCCGTACTTGAAAGGATTACAGTTATGGCAAAAGTTATCGGTATCGATCTCGGCACCACGAATTCCTGCGTCGCAGTTATGGAAGGATCCCAGATGAAGGTGATCCCCAATGCGGAAGGCGCCAACACGACCCCGTCCATCGTCGCCTTCACAGGGTCGGGCGAGCGGCTCGTCGGCCAGGCCGCCAAGCGCCAGGCCGTCACCAATCACCAGAACACGATCTACGCCGTTAAGCGCCTCGTTGGGCGCCGGTTCGATGATCCGATGGTTCAAAAGGACATCGGCCTCATGCCCTACAAGATCGTCAAGAATAGCAACGGCGACGCGTGGGTCGAAGCGGGCGGCAAGGCCTATAGCCCGTCCGAGATTTCGGCTTTCATTCTGATGAAGATGAAGGAAACGGCCGAAGCCTATCTGGGCGAAAAAGTGACGCAAGCCG
>JALYJG010000019.1:9713-16194 GCA_030775365.1 Pseudomonadota bacterium | reverse complement strand
CGTGACGGTCGTCGATGTGTTCGAAGCCGTCGGCCAGCATGCCGCCGGCACGATGAGCAGCGAAGATTTGCACGAACTCGAATGTAATGCGTGTCCCTCCGCCGGGGCCTGTGGCGGCCAGTTCACCGCCAACACGATGGCCTGCGTCTCGGAAGCTATCGGCCTTGCCCTGCCCGGCTCCGCTGGGGCACCGGCGCCCTATGAGAGCCGTGATCAGTATGCCGAGGCGTCCGGCCGCGCCATTATGCATTTGCTGGATATCAATCTCCGCCCGCGCGATATCGTCACCCGCCAGGCGCTCGAGAACGCGGCGACGGTCGTCGCCGCCTCCGGCGGATCCACCAACGCTGCCTTGCATCTGCCCGCTATGGCCCACGAAGCCGGAATTGATTTCGATCTGCACGAAGTAGCGGCCATATTTAAGCGCACCCCCTATATCGCGGATATGAAGCCAGGCGGGCGCTATGTCGCTAAGGATCTGTTCGATATCGGCGGCGTGCCGGTGCTTATGAAGACATTGCTTGATGCCGGTTTCCTGCATGGCGATTGCCTGACAGTCACGGGCCGTACGATTGCCGACAATTTGCGCGATGTCGTGTTTCCGCCAGATCAGGACGTCGTCCGTCCCGCCAAACAACCGCTCTCGCCGACCGGGGGCGTCGTCGGATTGCGCGGCAACCTTGCGCCGCAAGGCGCGATCGTCAAAGTCGCCGGCATGAGAACGTTGCAGTTCACGGGCCCGGCCCGCGTATTCGATTGCGAAGAAGATGCTTTCAAGGCCGTGCAGGAGCACGCGTACAACGACGGCGATGTGCTGGTTATTCGTTATGAAGGTCCACGCGGCGGCCCCGGCATGCGTGAGATGCTATCGACCACAGCGGCTCTTTATGGACACGGCTCCGGCGAGAAGGTAGCGCTCATCACGGATGGCCGCTTCTCGGGCGGCACCCGCGGCTTTTGCGTTGGCCATGTCGGCCCGGAGGCTGCGGTCGGCGGCCCCATCGGCTTGCTAAGGGACGGTGACGTCATTTCAATCGATGCCGACAAAGGTCTCTTAACAGTAGCCGTCAGCGATGAAGACATGGCCAAGCGTCGCCAAGCTTGGCAGCCGCGTCGCCATGATTTTCAGTCGGGCGCTTTATGGAAATACGCACAAATCGTGGGCGACGCGGAAAAAGGCGCTGTCACGCATCCGGGTGGCAAGGCCGAAAGCCATATGTACGCCAATTCGTGAGCTTGGAGTGGTGAGCCCCGGGGAAAAGTGGCGTCACGCCAGATTAAAGCGCTTTGGTGAGTTCGGGTAACAGCTGGAATAGATCCCCCACCAGGCCATAATCGGCGATCTGAAAAATCGGCGCTTCACCGTCTTTGTTGATCGCCACGATGACCTTGCTATCCTTCATGCCCGCAAGGTGCTGGATCGCTCCCGAAATGCCGACGGCTATATAGAGGTCGGGCGCCACGACCTTGCCCGTCTGCCCCACCTGATAGTCATTGGGCACATAGCCGGCATCCACGGCGGCGCGCGAAGCCCCAATTGCCGCGTTGAGCTTATCGGCCAGCGGCTCGAGCAATGTCTTAAAGCTCTCGGCCGAGCCCAGGGCCCGTCCGCCGGCAACGATGATGCGCGCCGCCGTCAATTCCGGGCGAGCCGATGTCGATAATTCCTGTTTGACGAATTTCGATAGCCCGCTATCCCCAAGGCCCGGAGCCACCGTTATGACCGCCGCACCCCCCGTGCTTGCGGCCGCATCAAAGACCGAGGTTCTGACCGTAATAAACTTGATCGGATCTTTGGACTGCACCGTCGCGATCGCGTTGCCAGCATAAATCGGACGGCGGAACGTATGCTCGTTTTCAACGGCAATAATTTCCGAGATTTGCATGCAGTCACAAAGGGCGGCGGCGCGCGGCATGAAGTTCTTTCCTGTCGTCGTCGCCGCAGCCATGACATGGGTGAACCCCTTAGCCAGAGTAGCCACGAGCTGACCCAAATTTTCAGCCAGGAAATGTTCGTAGGCGGCGTCGTTAACATGCACGACGGCAGTGACGCCGGCCACTGCAGACGCGGCTTTGGCGACCGGGTCACAGTTGAAGCCAGCAACCAGGATCGTAATAGGCTGGCCGAGCTTGGCGGCCGCCGTGACAACCGCGCGAGTCGCCGGCTTCAGATCTTTGTGGTCGTGTTCGGCGATGACGAGCGTTGACATGACTGACCTCTAGGGAAGCACTTTGGCTTCGTTACGGAGTTTATCGACAAGCGCTGCTACGTCCGCAACTTTAATGCCGCCCTTTCGCTTTGGCGGCTCGGCGACCTGCAGGACAGCCAGGCGGGGCGAAAAATCCACACCAAGTTCTGCAGGCGTCATCATTTCAATCGGCTTCTTCTTCGCCTTCATGATGTTCGGCAGCGAGGCGTAGCGCGGTTCGTTCAGCCGCAGATCGGTAGTAACGACAGCCGGCACCTTCAGATCAAGTGTCTCCAGCCCGCCATCGACTTCCCGCGTGACCTGCACGCGGTCACCGACAACTTCCACTTTCGAGGCAAACGTTCCCTGCCCCCAGCCAAGGAGCGCGGCCAGCATCGGTCCGGTCTGGCTGCTGTCATTGTCGATCGCCTGTTTGCCAAGAATGACGAGTCCGGGCTTTTCTTTTTCGACGATCTTTTGCATTGCCTTCGCAACGGCGAGCGAGGGGGCCTCGCCTTCCACGCTGACATAGATCGCCCGGTCGATGCCCATGGCCATAGCGGTCCGCAGCGTTTCTTGAGCTTGCGACGGCCCAAATGTCACGGCGACGGTTTCGCTAGCGGATCCCCTTTCCTTCAACCGGACCGCCTCTTCAACAGCGATCTCATCGAAAGGGTTCATCGACATCTTAACGTTGGCTGTCTCCACGCCGCTGCCATCTGGCTTGATCCGAATTTTTACGTTGTAGTCTATGACGCGCTTGACGGTAACGAGGATTTTCATGACGGATGGGAGGTTTGGTTAAGGCGGAACACGCCCATTTTTATGCCTAACGGATAGGCAAAAAACAACGTAAATTCGGCCTCAACGGCAACACAGCCCCTTCGGTTTCGTTGCGGCGGTGAAAGGCGGCCAGGTAGCGGGCATTATATGAAAATCGGGTGAGCGCCGAATCGCTTTTGCCCTTCCACTATGGCCGTCGAGGTAGCGCCCGGCCCGGCGGCAGGCGCTGCTTGATGTGAACTTGGAAATCATACACGGGGCCCCCAAGGCCGCCTTAGGTCGCCGGGGCCTGCCCCCCAAGTTTTCTTCAGAGAAAATCGGCGCCGCAACCTGGAAGGAATGCGGCGCCGAATCTTATCTCCTAAAGGCGATATCAGCCGGCCTTCGGGATTTCCTCACCTGTCTTTTGGTCGACAGATTTCATCGACAGTTTGACTTTGCCGCGATCGTCCACGCCGAGAACCTTGACGCGCACCTCGTCGCCGACATTCACGACATCAGAGACTTTCGCAATCCGTTGCGGGGCGATTTCAGAAATGTGCACGAGGCCGTCTTTGGACCCCATGAAGTTCACGAACGCGCCGAAGTCAACGACCTTGACGACCTTACCGGTGTAGATCACGCCGACTTCTGGCTCTGAGACAATGCCTTTGATCCAAGCAATCGCCTTGTTAGCGGCTTCCTGATCGACGGCCGCGACCTTGATCGTACCGTCATCCTCGATATCGATTTTGGCACCCGTGCTTTCACAGATCTCACGAATGACTTTGCCGCCCGAGCCGATGACTTCGCGGATCTTGTCCTTCGGAACCGTGATCGTCGTGATGCGCGGCGCATTTTCATTGACCCCCTCGCGCGCGCCCGTCAGCGCCTTGGCCATTTCGCCAAGGATATGCAGCCGACCTTCGCGGGCCTGGCCGAGAGCGATACGCATGATCTCTTCCGTAATCGACGTTATCTTGATGTCCATTTGCAGCGAGGTCACGCCTTTCTCTGTGCCGGCGACCTTAAAGTCCATATCGCCAAGATGATCTTCATCACCGAGAATGTCGGACAATACCGCGAAGCCACGATCTTCCTTGATCAGGCCCATGGCAATGCCGGCGACCGGCGAAATCAAGGGAACCCCAGCATCCATCAGCGACAGCGAAGCACCGCAAACCGAGGCCATCGAGCTAGAGCCGTTGGATTCGGTAATCTCCGACACGACACGAATCGTGTACGGGAACTTGTCCTTGGGCGGCAACATGGGACGCATCGCGCGCCAGGCCAATTTGCCATGGCCGATTTCACGGCGGCCCGGGCTGCCCATACGGCCAGTTTCACCGACCGAATATGGCGGGAAATTGTAGTGCAGCATGAAGTGTTCCCGGAACTCGCCTTCCAGCGCGTCGATGATCTGCTCATCGTCGCCGGTGCCGAGCGTGGTGACGACCAGTGCCTGCGTTTCCCCGCGGGTAAACAGGGCCGAGCCGTGCGCGCGCGGCAAGACGCCAACTTCGCACACGATAGGACGGACTGTTTTCGTGTCGCGACCGTCGATACGCTTGCCGGTGTCGAGGATCGTAGCGCGGACATGGTCGTATTTAAGCTGCTCGATTTCGGCCAATACGGCGCCGGATTCGAACTCTTCCTTGGAAACGGCCGCCAGAGCCTTTTCCTTGGCGGCGCTAAGCTTGGAATAGCGCGTCTGCTTTACCGTGTCGCCATAGGCTGACGCGATGTCAGCATGGACGATCGATTTCAGCTTTGCCTGCAAGGCCTTTTTGTCATAGGCGGCCGGCGGCAATTCGCGCGGTTCCTTGGCGCACATCTCGGCAAGGCCGATAATGAGGTCGATGACGCCCTGGAAATTCTTGTGACCAAACATCACGGCGCTGAGCATGACGTCCTCGCTCAGCTCGTTGGCCTGAGATTCCACCATCAGAACACCCTCTTTGGTGCCCGCGACGACGAGATCCATTTGGCTGCCGGTCATCTCCAGTGATGTAGGGTTGAGAAGGAACTGCCCGTCTTTGTAGCCCACGCGTGCCGCAGCAACAGGGCCGAGGAACGGCACACCCGAAATCGTTAGCGCTGCCGAGCAACCGACAAGCGCGACAATGTCAGGATCATTGTCGAGGTCATGGCTGAGGACGGTAGCCACCACTTGGGTTTCACAATAATACCCTTCCGGAAACAGGGGGCGAATGGGACGGTCGATAAGGCGGCTGGTTAGCGTTTCCTTTTCGGTCGGCCGGCCCTCGCGCTTGAAGAAGCCGCCCGGGATCTTACCGGCGGCATAGGTTTTTTCCTGGTAGTTGACGGTCAGAGGGAAGAAATCTACGCCCTCCTTCGGCTTGCTGGCGCCGACGACCGTGCAAAGCACGGTGGTGCCACCGAGAGTGGCCAGAACCGCGCCATCCGCCTGACGCGCGATGCGGCCCGTTTCGAGCGTAAGCTTGCGTCCACCCCAGTCCATTTCCTTGCGATAAACCTTAAACATCTGTCTTTCCTCTTCCGTTGAGGGGCTTGGCCCCTGGTGAGTCCCGCATGCCCCAATGGCGTGCGGCCTTTCATGGCGCTCGTCGCTTCATGAATTCTGTTTGTACTGCCGAGTGATTGGCGTTACGCCGGTTAAGAACGGACGTGCTAGCCCGAGCAGCATTATTTACGCAGTCCCAGTTCGGCGATGAGCTTTTCGTAGCTGGCGGGATTGGTGCTCTTCAGGTAGCTGAGCAGCCGGCGACGATTGCCGACCATCATCAGCAGGCCACGGCGGGAGTGATGATCCTTGACGTGCTTTTCAAAATGGGCCGTCAATTCGTTGATGCGGGCCGTCAGAAGGGCGACTTGCACTTCGGGTGAACCCGTGTCGCCCTTGGCGCGCGCGTGCTTCTTGATAAGCGCAGTTTTGCGCTCAGGTGCTGTCGACATCGTATCTCCTTTGGTTTAAATGTTGAGCGGGCGTCGGAACCGGGATGTCGTCCAGTCGATCCGACGCATGATAATCCCTTTCGGGCGAGGTCCTTATGGGCTAAATCCGCGGTTTTGGCTAGGATTTTTTAGCCCTATTCGCCCCAGACGAGGGCAAATTTGCCTGTTTTCGGCCTAGAGGCCCGCTCGAACGCCGGCGGCCGGTCGTTTATGGACCGCCGGGCGCAGAGCAACAGGCGCCGGTCTTGGCGTCTCCTTTTCACCGACATAATGCGGGCCGATTTCACCGGTCGCGATCTCCTGGAGCCGCGTGGATAGCCGATCGGGAACAGGGCTTTGCCCCCTCTTCAGGACATCGAGCGTGATCGCCGCAGCCGTAGAGGCTGGGGTGCGCGGGTCGAGCGTCTTAGGGGGATGGGGGTGGAAAGAGGCAAAAATCTTGTCGTCCATGACAACGACGACCACCGTGGAGCCCCGCTGGTTCCTGTCGGTCGCGGTTTTGCAAAACATGAAGACGCCGTCATCGACAGGATCCTGCATATTGAGCACGGGATAAAAAAGGTTGTTCGTTGGCTTATCGGAAGGGCTCACAC
>JALYJG010000019.1:0-9703 GCA_030775365.1 Pseudomonadota bacterium | reverse complement strand
CTTTTAAGATGTCGCGATGGTTCTGAGCGAGATAAATAGCGATCTTAATGATGTCTTCGGGTTCGGCGAAAGAATCATGATGGATCGTCTTTGAGTTTCCAGGATTGCCGCTGGCATTCGTGACATGAAGCCGTGGCGAGAGGTCGAGGAAAGCTGCCTTCGCCTGCAGAACGGCGTTGGCGTCCTTATCGCTATGGCCCCGACCCAAAGCCTTGGCAAGATTTCTGGCCATTTTTTCGGTGGCGCCGTTGTCCGAATGGATAAGGGATTTGCGTAAAAGTTTCCAGTTATCCTTTTTAAATTTTGGACTGATTTTCATTTGATCGAGCACGGCGGCGGCTGTCAGCAATTTCATATGGGAAGCCGCGGTTCGAACGGTGCTGGGATCAAAGTTGGCGGATTGTGAGATAACCGTGCGTTGACCACCCTGCAGGACCACCGCATAATTGGGCTCGGTCGTGAGGTCAACGCGTTTTGCCGCGACGTCCTCCGGAAGCGTGACGACGTCAGGCTTCGTTTTCACTTTCTGCGGCAGCTTGATTCGAGCGACGGTCGACTTGGCCAGTCTCGCGTGGTGGGTTTTGGTTAGGCTTTTAGCCGAGGCAGGCCCCGCGCCCAAAAGTTCCCCGGCGGCCAGTGCCAGAGCGGTAACGATTTCCAGAGATCTGTGTCGCATCATGGACATTCAATTAAAAATGTACCGACCAATTATGCGTTTACAATGCCTTAAATCAGCTTGTTTTACAACTAAAAATGGAATCCGCGAACGACTCGGAACTCCCCCGCCTTGGCCTCAACCAGCGCGACAGGAACCCCCTGGTGTTCCGCAAAGATCGTGGCCTGGTCTTGCGGCTCGCCATGTTGCGGGCGGATCAGGACCCCCTGCCCGGCCCGTAGACGTTGCGCCTCGGCCGCCGTCAACGACAAAGGCCGCATGTTGCCGAGCGCCGCGCTCAGATCCAACAAGGCGGCAGCCGCCGTTCCCTGCTTCTCCCGTTTCTCGAGATCCTCAAGCGTAATGGCTTGCGCGAGCGTGAAGCAACCGACCTGGGTGCGGCGCAACTTGCCGATATGGCCAAAGTTGTTCAATCTCGCCGCCATGTCGCGGGCCAGCGCGCGCACATACATTCCCTTGCCGCAGCGCACACGAAACGTGGCGTGATCCTGATTGGGAACACCCGTGAGTTCGAGTGAATGAATCATAACTTCGCGGGCCGCTATTTTGGGCTCACCCCCGCCCCGCGCGATGTCATAGGCGCGCTTGCCGTCAAGTTTGATCGCCGAGAAAGCGGGCGGTGTCTGCGTGACCCGGCCGATAAATTGTGGAAGTATCTGACGGATGTTCTCAGCTGTCGGCCGGTCCGAGCTTGTGGCCGTGATCTTACCTTCGGCGTCATCCGTGTCGCGTTGCTCGCCCCAACGCACGGCAAATTCGTACTCTTTATCCCCGTCCATGATGTGCGGAATAAGCTTAGTGGCTTCCCCGAAAGCCAGCGGCAAGAGGCCTGTTGCTAAAGGGTCGAGCGTACCGCCATGGCCAACCTTACCGGCGCCGAGCAGTCGGCGCACCCGGCCGAGTGCCTGCGTGGATGTGAGGCCCTTCGGTTTGTCGAGGACGATCCAGCCGTGAGCGAGAGTTTTGGATTTATTGGATTTCATGTCGCATCATTCTTCTGGGTCGTTTCTTTCATTGTTTCTTTCGTCATTTTCTTGCCCATAATCCGGTTCATCTCCCGCGGCCTTTCCCAGATCCCTGGCCACCGTCGGTTCATGGAGAATTCTCTCGATACGGGCCGCATAGGCAAAACTGTTATCGGCCTCGAAATGCAGTTTCGGCACTTGCCGCAAATTCACTGCTTTCGCGATCGCGTGGCGGAAAAAGCCAACAAGGTTGTTGAGCGACTTCACGGTCTCCTCGACATGCGCCCCGCCCAACGGCATCACGAAGGCTGTGGCGTTCCTCAGGTCCGGGCTGATCTGCACCTCGGTAATCGTGACCATCGGGGCGTCAAACCCTGCGCCCCATGGCACGTCGCCTCGCATCAGGACAGTAGCGAGAGCATGCCGGATTTCCTCGCCGACGCGGAGCTGACGTTGTGAACGCATAAGATCTGTTCTCGATTATAACTGGCGCGCGATTTCTTCCATCTCAAAACATTCGATGATGTCGTTGACCTCGATGTTGTCGTATTTTTCGAAGGCCATGCCGCACTCGAACCCTTCACGCACTTCTTTGACCTCGTCCTTCACGCGCTTCAAGGTCTTGAGCGTGCCCTCATGAATCACCACGTTGTCGCGCAGCAGTCGGACCTTGGCGCCGCGCTTGACCGTGCCTTCCGTAACCTTACAGCCAGCAATCTTGCCGACGTTGCTGATATTGAAGACTTGCAGAATGAGCGCGTTGCCGAGGAATTTCTCGCGCAAAGTCGGCGCTAGCATTCCCGAGAGTGCATTCTTAACGTCATCAATCACGTTGTAGATGATCGAATAGTAGCGGATTTCCATACCATCACGCTTCGCCATTTCACGCGCCTGCTGGTTCGCGCGGACGTTGAAGCCGATAATCATGGCCTGCGAGGCCTTCGCCAAGGTGACGTCGGATTCCGTGATAGCACCGACGGCCGCATCGAGTACGCGTACGCGCACTTCGGTGTTCTCGTCCGTTAGCTTAATAAGCGCCGTCTTAATGGCCTCGACCGAGCCATGCACGTCCCCCTTGATCAGGACCGCGAGTTCCTTAGCTGCGCCCGTCTTGATGTTCTCGAGCATTTGTTCGAGCGTGCCTCGCTGGCCGGCGGCGGCCGCCAGCGTGCGCTTGCGGCGCGCACGGAATTCAGCAATTTCACGAGCTTTGCTGTCGTCTTGGACAACCATGAACTCGTCGCCGGCCAGCGGCGAGCCATTGAGGCCGAGTACCTCGACCGGCATGGCTGGCGGAGCCGACTGCAGATTTTGTCCGCGGTCGTCGATAAGCGCCCGGACACGCCCCCATTCGCTGCCGGCAACGAAGATGTCACCAACACGCAGTGTGCCGCGCCGGATGAGGACTGTCGCGACAGGACCGCGGCCCTTTTCAAGCTTGGCTTCGATAACGGCGCCTTCAGCGGGCCGGTTCGGATTGGCCTTCAGGTTGAGCAACTCCGCCTGCAGCAGAATAAGCTCGTTTAGCTTATCCAGGTTTTTGCGGGTCTTGGCCGAGATTTCGACCGACAGCACATCGCCACCCATTTCCTCGACCTGAATGTCGTGCTGCAAAAGCTCTTGCCGGACCCGGTTGGGGTTAGCCCCGGGCAGATCGATCTTGTTGATCGCGACAATCATCGGGACATTCGCGGCCTTGGCATGGCGGATGGCTTCGATGGTTTGCGGCATGATGCCATCATCGGCCGCAACGACCAGAATAACGATATCGGTCGCCTGCGCGCCGCGCGATCGCATCTCGGTGAAGGCGGCGTGGCCCGGTGTATCGATATAAGTGATGCGATCAAACCCATGCATCGGTTCCGCCAGAACGATTTGGTAGGCGCCGATATGTTGCGTAATACCTCCGGCCTCACCGGCGACGACGTCGGTCTGGCGCAAAGCATCGAGCAGAGATGTTTTACCGTGGTCAACATGGCCCATCACGGTGACGACGGGCGGACGCGGGACGAGATTGCCGTGCGAATCTTCGATACCACTGACATTGGATTCGATATCGGATTCGGCGACACGCTTGACCCGGTGACCGAATTCGGTCGCGACAAGTTCCGCCGTATCGGCATCGATAACTTGCGTGATCGTTGCCATGACACCCATCTTCATCAACGACTTGATGACGTCGACACCGCGCTCCGCCATACGGTTCGAAAGCTCCTGTACGGTGATGGCCTCAGGTATCGTTACATCGCGAGTCACTTTGATCTGCTCTTGCTGCTGCATGGCTTGGCGTTTTTCGCGCTCGATCCGACGTCGCATCGACGCCATGCTGCGCATGCGCCCGCCTTCCTCAGCGGACAGGGCTTGGGTGACCGTAATCTTGGCACCGCTGCGGCGGTCGGTCATGGCACGTCCACGCGCCGGAGCACCTCGACCCGCCTTATGGCCGCGTCGAGCACCGGCACTCTCTTCCTCTTCGCCAAGACCGCGCTTGACGAGCAAAGCCGCCTTGCCGGTCGCGCTTTCAGCCGCCCGCGGCATAACCTTCGGACGGTCAGCGTCGGCGGTGCGCCGGCGCTCATTTTCCGTCTTTTCCTGCTCCTGGATCTGACGAAGCTCTTCCATTTCCTTTTGGCGGAGCGCGTCGCGCACGGGATCGCCCGTGGACTCGATAACGATCGGGGGCAGGCCGCCGGCGGTAGGATGATCTTCCTCACGTTTCTCGCCTTCCAGCACAGCGCCGCGCAAAGCGCGGGCCCGTGTATCGCGTTCTTCGGGCGTCAATTGGCGGATCATAGCGCTGGTGGCACGCCCTCGGCCGCTGACGCTGACCGATGTGCCGGGCTCGGGTCCCGTCACCATTTGCTGTCGGGCAGCGGCGGCATCGTTCGTGGTAGGCACGGGCGCTTCGCTCGAACGCTTGGTGCGCTTCACTTCGACGGCCACCGTCTTGGAGCGACCGTGTGAAAAACTTTGTTTGACCGACCCGGCGGCACCGCCATCCGAGGGAATCGATTTTTTCAATTCGAGTTTGGGCTTGCCGCCGAGGCTTAAGACTTTCTTGTTTTCCTGATCAGTCATTGTTTGTCGCTATCCGTTTGAGGTGTTTTTGGTTCGGCGCATTTTTCCAACCGCGCCAATTCGGCTGCTAATTTCTCGGTCAAGGGATGGTCCTTGAACCCTACATAAACAATCTGGTCATGCCCCAGCGCCGCGCCGAGCTCATTCCGGCTCATACAGCGATATTCGGGTATGGTATGTCGGCTGTCCAACTGCTGCGTCGCATCCGGAGCGACAAGCAGCAGCGCAAGCTTATGACCTTTGATGGCCGCCTCGACCTGTGGCAGGCCGAGCACGGCGATACCCGAACGCCGTGCCATGCCGATGAATTCGAGGCAACGCTTGCGCAGCAGTCGGGCGACGTCGTCCGCCAGCTCCGGCGAACAACGTACCGTGCTCTTAGCCGCCCGCGAAAAAAGATTCTTATGGGCGGCTATGTGGATCGTGGCCCGGGAAGCTGTCACCCAGAGGCCGCGGCCCGGGAGGTTTTGCGCGAGATCGGGAATGACCGAGTTATCCGGCCCGACCACGAAGCGGATAAGCTCCTCCTTTGAGCGCACTTCACCCGTGACAAGACATTTGCGTTCGCTGTTATGCGAACGCGCGGTCTTTTCCGATGGGGGCGAGGGATGAGCCGCTTCCATGTGTCTTACCGCACGTCATCGGTTCAAGCCGGCGGCGGGGCTGCATCAGCCCCATCCGCAAACCAATGAGCCCGCGCCGCCATGATGATCTCATTGGCCTTCGCTTCGGCAAGATTATCCGCGCCGATGATGTCGCGCAGCTCGTCGCTGGCGAGATCGGCAACGTCGTCGAGCGACTTCACGCCCTTTTCACCCAGCTTCACCGCCATTTCGATCGTCAGGCCCGGCAAGGCCACGACTTCATCGACCACACCAAATTCAACGCGGCGCGCTTCGAGTTTGGCCGCTAGCTCGGACAGCCAGGTCTTCGCACGATCCTGCAGCTCGCCCGCCACTTCGGCGTCAAAACCTTCGATTTCCGCCAACTCGTCAACGGCTGTATCGGCGATCTGCTCAACCTTAGTGAAGCCTTCGCTGACGAGCAGATGCGCAATCACGTCATCGACGGCCAGAGCTTCCACGAACAGCGCTGTACGCGTCGCCTGTTCCTGCTGACGCCGTTCGGATTCTTCTTTTTCGGTCAAAATATCGATATCCCAGCCCGTCAGCATGGACGCCAGCCGGACGTTCTGACCGCGGCGGCCAATGGCGAGCGAAAGTTGCTCATCGGGCACAACGACGTCCATGCGGCCGTTATCTTCGTCCAGGACAACCTTCGCAACTTCCGCTGGCGCGAGCGCGTTAACGACAAATGTCGCCGGGTCGGACGACCACGGAATGATGTCAATCTTCTCGCCCTGCAATTCGCCGACCACCGCCTGAACGCGGCTGCCCCGCATACCGACGCAAGCGCCCACCGGATCAATCGAGCTGTCATTGGACAGAACGGCAATTTTCGCGCGGCTGCCGGGATCACGCGCAACGGATTTGATTTCAATGACGTTGTCGTAGATTTCGGGCACTTCCTGAGCAAATAGTTTTGCCATGAAAAGCGGATGAGTGCGTGACAGGAAAATCTGCGGACCGCGCTGTTCTTCGCGCACGTCATAGATGTAGGCGCGCACGCGGTCACCGTTCTTGATATGCTCACGCGGTAGGGTCTCGTCGCGGCGTAACATCGCCTCGGTGCGACCGAGATCCACGGTCACGTTGCCATATTCCACGCGCTTAACGATACCGCTGACAATTTCACCCATGCGATCTTTGAATTCAAGGAATTGACGCTTACGCTCGGCTTCCCGAACTTTCTGGACGATCACCTGTTTGGCTGTCTGCGCCGCAATGCGACCCATTTCGATGGGCGGGAGGTCGTCGACGATGAATTCACCGAGCTTGACGTCCGATTTGGACTTCTTGGCAGCTTTCAACGTGATCTGGGTGAATTCATTCTCGACCGGATCAGCGACCTGCAAGAAGCGCTGCAAGCGGACTTCGCCCGTGCGGCGATCAATTTCGGCGCGAATGTCATGCTCATGGCCATATTTGGCTCGACCCGCCTTCTGGATGGCCTGCTCCATGGCCATCAAAATCTCGTCGCGCTCGACTCCTTTTTCGCGGGCGGCGGCATCGGCTGCGTGCAGTAATTCCATTGCTTCTCTTCTCCTCTACCTTACTCTCAATGTTTGGCGGCACCAACACGCGTGGGCGTGTCGACTACCACAAGTTTTGCGCGGGCTATATTGCTCGCCGGCACGCAGACAGCACCACTATCGGTGCGAATTTCAATCTCGGCATTGGGCTCGGCGCCATTAATTCGCACGATGCTGCCTTGGAAGCGCTTTTGCTTGGTTCCTGCACTCGTCACAAGCGGCGTTTCCAAATCAATACGCGCTAAATGGCCCTTAAACCGTTCAAAGTCCTTAAGGTGCACCAGCGGCCGATCGATGCCGGGCGAGCTGACTTCGAGAGTATATTGATCGGCCAACTCAACGTCCGCATCGAGCTTTGGCGAGACGGAATGACTGATTTGGACGCAATCCTCAACCGTCATGGGCGTTTCGTCGAGTCGCTCGGCCATGATCTGAAGGGTCATGAAACTTCCGCCCGACATAAGCTTTACGCGCACAAGGTTATAGCCCATAGCGGTCAATTCGGCCGCGATAAGCCCTTCCACCTTGGTTTCGATCTGTTTTGCGCTCATGGGCTAATTCGTTACGATATCACAACATTAGTGCCGGTTGTCTTTTTCGCCGGACAATAAAAAAGGCGGGCTTTTCGGCCCACCCAATCATCGTCCCGTCGAATGAGCCCCCATTTTAACGCTATTTTTAAAGGAATCAAGTGCCATGATTGGCATCTCTTTAGTTGGTCCCCCAGCGACGGCGCGCGCAATTTTCGGTTAACTATAACTGGGAATAAGATGCCAAAAAAGTTGCATAAAAAAAGGACATGAGATACATAGACGAAGAAACAAAACGGATAGCGATTTAACCAGGGCGAAAGTAAAGGCATTGCTTGCGGCAGATGCCCTTAAAAGGTAAATTCATCCCGAAATTTAGGCTTTAAAGACTTGCCCGTTACGCAAACGGCGGGTCCGCTTTTTGGTTTAGGCGTGAAATATGATCCTTACAGCAGCGCAACTTAGAGCCGCCCGAGGCCTGCTCGATTGGACGCGGTCTGATCTCGCCAAAGCCGCCAACATTTCGCCGGAAACGGTTAAGAACATCGAGCACGGAACTTTCCGCCCGCAGGAGCAGACGGCCGAAGCCATCGTTAAAGCCTTCGGAGCCTATGACGTGCAGTTCACGGAGAACGAAGGCGTCCAAATCAAGCGCGACTATGTGGTTAAATACGAGAACGCCGAAGGTTTTAAAAAGTTTTTTGACGACGTGTACGACGCGGCACGGGACGGCGCGGCCGCGGTCGGTGGTACCAAGCCGATTTGTATCAGCAATGTGGTCGATGACCGCGTTTTTGCCGAGCAAGTCGCGGATTACTTCCCGTTCCACGTTCGCCGGATGAACGAGCTTAAAAATATGACCGTGCGAATCCTGATTCAGGACAAACCGCACACGCGGGTCGCTGAGGAAAGCCAGGGCAGTTATCGCGAATACAGGCGGCTGTCCGAGAGCGGCGTCAGCAACGTGCCCTTTTACGTCTATGGCGATAAACTGGCGATTTTGATTTTTGATGAAAAGAAAAATTTTCACATCGTTGTGATTTCTTCAGCCCCCGTGGCCAAAGCGTACCGCGAACAATTTGAGATCCTTTGGCGTTCGGCAAAACCTCTAGAGAAACAAAAAGGCTAATTCATTATGGCCAAGAAGTTGGATTATGACGGATATGTCGTACGGTTCGCTACGCCCGAAGACAGCCGGGATGTTCTTGACTTTTACAAGGACGATGAAAAGCGCACGCCCGCGGTTTATCTCCGCAAGGAAGAACTTATCCGTGAGCAGATCGAACGCGGCCTTTTTCTGATTGTCAAAAACAAGCATGACAGGATTATCGCCGCTTCCGCCATTTATCCGCTGGCCGACGGCCAGAAAATTGACTGCGTTGCCGAGAATGGCCGTGTGACCGAGAAAGGGCGGGCGGTCGAACTTGGCTCGGTGCTGCGATGGGGCGATACTCCGAACGAGCACAATTCACTACCGCGCGGCTTTTGGCATCCCTTGCTGATCGGCCTTCTGATGGTTGAAGTCTTCCGCCGGGCCGATGCGGATATTGAGGCCGATTTGTTAATCGGAACGATTCAGACGGATCGTACGCAGAATATACGTCGCCTCACCGGTCGTGCGCCGATGTCACCGTTTGAGTGGGAGCTTTTTGAGCCGACGGTCGCTCTGCAAAAGGCGTCGGGCGAGACGACGGAAGATGAGAACATTCAAAGACGAAAGCAGCATTTCCGTGGCCGCGTTATGGACCTACCTAGGATTGCCAGCTATCTCATGAATGCTCATAAAAAAGGTTATATCGAGAACCAATGGGGTGAAAAGCTTGGCATCGATACGAGCGAACTGCCCCATGCCACGCTCGAAGCGATCATCAACAATAAGAATTTCTTTGCGCTGCCCAAGAAAATTGGGGCGGACCCCTATCATCAAAGAGACAACCGCTCCTGGTCGGGCGAAGCGCGCCGATTTAGGGAAAGAATACCAAAGCCAAGAAACAAGCCGCCGATTCCGAATGCCACGTCCCTGGCCCCGCCCCCCACCGATAAAAAAGACGCGATGCCGGCGAGACCCAACACCCTTGGCGGGCTGTTTCGTCAGCAGCTCGCGCTGGAGTAAGGATACCCTGTCCAAATTGGGCGGTTGTCGTCGATCTCAAATATGGATCGAGCGACCCTCCACGCCGAGGGCCGCTTCCTTGACGGCCTCGTTCAGCGTCGGATGTGCATGGCTGGTTCGCGCGATGTCCTCGCTGGAGGCCCCGAACTCGATGGCTAAAACGAGCTCAGCTATAATCGTACCGGCGTC
>JALYJG010000018.1:8722-16202 GCA_030775365.1 Pseudomonadota bacterium | reverse complement strand
CCGCAACACAGCCCACGCGGCGGCCCGCCACGGAACGCAAGCAAGCCCCGCACGCAAAGCATCTTTAAGGCGCAAAAAGCCGGGCGGCCCGCGCGCCTAGCATGGTCGTGAGCCGCTCGCCCACCCTTGAATTGACCCGCCGAATCCGGCAGATTGAGGGCCGGACACAAACCCTGCGCAACTGGCGTCAATGTGGAAAAACCACAGGGAAGCGCAGGGAAGATAGGTCGCTCGCCTGGGCAAGTGTCGCTTTCATTGAACCAGGAGAACTGCCATGACCAATTTTACATATTCACCTGCAGCGCTCGATCGGCTCGAAAAGACCGATGCGGATGTTTTCAAAGCGCTGATGCAGGAAGAAATACGGCAGAGCGAGGGCATTGAGCTCATTCCCTCCGAAAATTACTGTTTCCCCGAAGTCTATGCCCTGCTCGGCTCGGTCTTTAACAATAAATACTCCGAAGGCTATCCCGGCCGCCGTTATTATGGTGGGCAGGAAAACACCGACATCATTGAAAATCTTGCCCGGGATCGCGCCAAGGCGCTGTTCCGCGCCGAATACGCCAATGTGCAGCCTTTGGGCGGGTCGGCGATGAACCAGGCTGTCTACTTCGGCCTCTTAAAGCCGGGTGACACGATTTTGGCGATGGACCTCTCGCATGGCGGCCATCTCACGCATGGCGCGCCGGTCTCCCATATGAGCAAGGTGTTTAACTTCATTCGCTACAAGACGGAGCTACCGAGCGGCACGATCGACCTCAACAAGGTTCGGGATTTAGCCAAGCAGCATATGCCCAAAATGATCATCTGCGGATTTTCCTCATATCCACGCGAGCTTGACTATGCCGGCTTCAAAAAGATCGCCGACGAAGTTGGCGCCCTGACCTTTGCGGATGTCAGTCATATCGGCGGCTTGATTGCCGGCGGCGCGCTGGCCAATCCGATGGATTTCGGGTTCGACGTCATGTCGACAACGACACATAAATCCTTGCGCGGCCCGCGAGGGGGATTGATCGTCGCCAAAAAAGCTTATGGCCCGGCCTTGGACAAATCGGTGTTCCCCGGCTTGCAAGGCGGTCCGCATATGCACCAGGTCGCGGCGACGGCCACGACTTTGAAGCTGGCCTCTGAGAATGACTTTAAGCTCTACGCCAAGAATGTTATCGCCAACGCCAAGGCGCTGGCGGCCTCCCTCATGTCGGGCGGCGCGGAGCTCGTCACGGGGGGCACGGACAACCACATGATGGTCGTCAACACGGTTACCGGGTTCAATATCAATGGTGCGGTCGCGGAGCACGCGCTGGATGCGGCCGGCATCACCCTAAACAAGCAAATGGTTCCGGACGATCCCAACCCACCCCTCAAGCCAAGCGGGATTCGCCTCGGCACGCCTGCAGCTACCGCGCGGCATATGGGGGAGGCCGACATGAAAGTCTTGGGCAGCCTGATCGTTCGCACCTTGCGCTCGTCCGATGATACAGGGGCGCTCGTAAAGCTCAGGGAGGAGACCAAGGCGCTCTGCAACCGCTTCCCGGTGCCCGGAATCGTGAACGAGACCAGTGCGAAAAGTTGCGGGTCGGCGGCAGCGTAAAAGTGAGCCTTAGCGGAGGATGTCGAGCAGGGACTTCTCCGTCTTCTGCGCTATCCTGATGACGGCGGCATCCGCAGTGTAGTTGGTTTGCGCCGCATTGGCCGCAACAAGTTCTGACGCCAGATCGACATTGGGCACGGCCACGAGCCCCTGCGCGTTCGCCAGTTTGGAATTCGGATCATAAGCGACGCCATAAGGTGGCGAACGCGGCGCACTCGTCGTCGAGACGCCGAGATTATTTCCCCCGACGGAATCGGACAGCGTTACGACATCCTGCGGCGTGAATCCCGTATAGGGATCAGAAGCGCTCGAAGGAAGCGCGGCTGTTGACGAAGCATTAACTATGTTTGACGCCGCATTAGCGATGCGGCGAGAAGCGTCGTTGAGTCCTGAAACAGCTATGTTCGATACAATAGACATGGTGTTTTCCGTGATCGGCACCATGATGATAGCAAAGGATACTTAATAGTTTCTCAATATTCCCTAGCAAATATTGAACTTCTCGGGGCTCGATTTTCGTCGGGTGACCGAAAAAAAGCGTTTTGCATTAACCTCGGATTCAAGATTCGACGATATGTTGGTTCCATCAAGACGATGAACTCCAGTTACGAACACGGAAGCGACGGACACAATGGCTCTAGAAAATGAATTGCGTTTTGCACCGAGACCAACAGACGAGACGCTGGAACGTCTGGTCGCGATGACCAACCAAACCAATCTTGTCGCGCTCGACAAAACCATGGCGGCTATCCGTCGAGCTGAAACAAGTTTCGCGGCCGCAGCTGCCCGCGTGGGCAGCATAGGTGAGCGCATTGTTCGCGCCGCGCATGAAGTCGGCATGACCTTGCCGCCGCAGCAGCGAGCGAATTAAAGTTTTCCCTGTGCCGTTCTTCTATCAGGCCCGCGAATGCGGGCCTGATTTATTTAGGGCCGCCTGGCTTTAGCGCAACGATTGCCCGTCGATATTCATCGAGTTGAAAAAAGCCGGCCTGAACGCATAGGCCATAGTCGGGCCAACCCCATACCCCCCGCCGCGCTTGACTTCATAGCCGTCAAGAAGTGACGCGGGGGCTGACATTTCGTGGCGCCAACCCCTCAATTCATTCGTGGTGATCTGCCCTATTTTGAATTGCCCTTGCGACAAAAACCGTTCGGCCAGCGGTGGCGTCACGAGCGTCATGACGTCGACAGCCCCGTAAGTGACTGTGATCGTCCCTGTCGAGGATGTGCTGTTGAGGTAGTCGATCACGCCCGGCATGAAGTGGCAGAACTTTTTGGCCGGAATTTTGCCGTTGCGATGCCCGATAATCTTGGCCGCGATTTTGAAGACCTCTTGATTGTAGAACATTATGAATTCCTCGCCGTGCAACGTTCAGAAATATTGCTCACCATAGGTTTTTTTAACAAAAATCAAAAGGCACTTTTCAAAGCCCCGCATCGGATGGTGCGCAATAAAATTACGCGTTAACGCTGTCTGACCCTGGGTTTAAGCTTCCATGGCTGTCGCAAATCAGATATTGTCAGTTAGTTGCGCAATTTTGATGTAACGTAGAATCATTACTCTGATCAGATTAGGCAAAGATGAAATCGTTTCATACCGTCGCTGAAACGCTCACAACGCGTTATCCCTACTACCGAAGCGGAGTCGGCGCTGAGCTGGCAAAGGTTTTACGGCGTCTGGTCGACCCTGAAAATGTGGCCGCGGCTTACGGCAATATCGACAGAGCGATTAAATTCGCTCAAACAATCCGGCAGAAGCGTAGCATCCACGAAGAAAAGATTATCGACGCCGATCCCCTGGCTATAACTAAAGTTCTTTCCGAGCTCAGCGCCGGCGCCCCGAAGCCCGTCGATGAGACGACCATTCTTGCGGCTATTCTATATCCCGTCCTCCGACTGAAGCGGGCCGCCGCTTTCGATCCGGCTGACCCGGCCGATGCCGATCTCATCTCGGGATTTTTGCGCCAGATCGGCGGCAGCGAATCTGAAAAGGGCGTCTTCCCCGGCAAACTCGGAGCCGAGGTCGAGAAACTGGTTCGCAATACGCTACGTGTCAGCGAAATCAATCTTGGGGCCCAGGCGGATCTCGCGATACCGGGAATGAGCAGCGTGCCTTCACAAACAGACGCCGAGCGTACACAGGCGTTCCGGCATATGGTTATGGAAGCCGTTGAAGACCCGCGGGCGATGCTGCTGCGCGGCTCGCAATGGTCGATCCACATGCAACAGCTCATCGAGCGGAACGAAGACGAGTCAACCGAGAAGACGCGGCAGAAGATCGAACGTTGCGCTGAACTGACCGAGAAAGTCTATATTCCGCTTGTGACAGCCTATGGTTATGATCATCTAAAGAAGCGGTTACAAGACCAATTGTTCCGCATGACCGATCCCATCGGATACGAGAACATAAGCGGCAAAATTCTCGGCCGCCTCAAGGACAGCGCCCCGGAAGGCAAAGAAAATTATGTGAGAGATCACAAGAGTGGATCACGCATCGTCTTGCAGCATATCGAAGAGCGGTTGCGCAACATCGTGCCCAAGCAATATTTGATTCAAATTGAATCCCGCATCAAAACCCCGTATTCCGCCCAGGATAAACAGACGAGAAAACCTGGAAACGACAAGGACCTAATTGCCCTGCGCATCATCGTTGATGCAGGGGCTTTCGATGACAGCGAACGGGCGCGCGAAGAACGTAAAGCTGTCGCCGCCATTTACCGTTCGATCATTATCGAGACCAAAAAGAAGGAAAAAAAGGGAATTGGCGGCCTCAGGCAGATACCTGGGGAGGCGGATGATTATTACGCCAATCCCAAACCAAGCGGCTATCTGGCGATCCACGACACCTTTGCGATCGACATTAACGATGGCGGCGGGGTTCGAACGGCGCAGTTTGAGTTGCAGATTGTTGACAAATCCGCGCACTTCAACAACCAAGAAGGCACGGCTTCGCACAAAAAATATAAATCCCTGCCCACGCAGCCCGACGAAACGGCGAAGCATACGGTTTCGGTTTTTGGGCCGGACAATTCGATCGTCACCGTTAGTCGGCCCGCAACAGCCGCTGATTTTCTCGCGACCGCCCTTGGCCCGGAAGGTGCCTTTTCGACGGCTTACGTCAAGGTCAACCGCACCGGGCATCATTTTGACATTGATCCTAAGGCAATGCAGCCCGATGGCTTGCGCACGACGCTGATGCCCGGAGACCGGATCGCCGTGGCGCTCGATCCTGCCGTGAAGTATTCCAAGTTGAACCGGCAGACTTTGATCGAGGCCTGCGCGGTCCCCGAAACGAAGCGGGTCATGATCAATTATGATCGCGAACTGAGAGGACAAAGCGGAGCTGACGCGGAAGTCCCTGGCCGCGAGGACGCCTTTTCCCTGCGGCGTTTCCCGATCAAACGGGCGCGTCCCATTTAGCAAAAGAGTTTATTCGGCGTCTGTTGGCTTGGTCTGGCAGGCGACAAACAAGTCGCGCAACTCGGCCGGCAACGCCATCGCCTTACCGTCCGGGGTAATACCGACCACCGTGATCGTTATTTCCGTCAGCAACTTGTCGGCCCGATAAAAATCCTGCTTCATTGTTACCGATGTCCGCCCGCAAGCGAGCACACTGGTGCGAATTTCAAGCATATCGTCAAGTCGGGCCGGGGCACGATAATCAATGTCGATATGCCGGATAACGAGAAGCAGATTAAAGGTCTTTAAAACGGCATTATGGTCGAACCCCATCGCGCGCAAAAACTCGGTTCGGCCTCTCTCGGCAAAGACAAGGTAATTGGCATGATAGACGATGCCACCAGCATCGGTATCATCGTAGTAGACACGCACAGCCAGTTTGTGGGGATCAGGGGTTATTGTCTTCATCGGACTCCGTCAAAGCCGGGGAGGCCAGCCAATCCATTTGACGACCGGCCGGTACAGCCAGGCCAAGATAGCGATAACCGCCTTCTGTGAGCATGCGCCCGCGTGGCGTACGCTGGAGCAGCCCTTGCTGGATCAAATAAGGCTCAATCACTTCTTCTAGAACGTCACGTTGCTCGGACAATGCGGCCCCGAGAGTTTCGACCCCGACGGGCCCACCCCCATAGTTGGCGGCGATGGTCGAAAGGTAACGCCTGTCCATGGCATCGAAGCCCATTCGATCGACCTCAAGACGCGTCAGCGCTGCATCCGCAGCCGCGGCGTCGACGGCCTTTGAGCCACCGACCGCGGCAAAGTCCCGCACGCGCCGCAACAACCGGCCGGCGACCCGCGGCGTGCCGCGCGCGCGCCGGGCAATTTCGCCGGCACCATCGGCGGTGAGTGGCATATCGAGCTTACTTGCCGCACGGCCGAGAATTTTTTGCAATTCTTCGGGTGTATAAAATTGCAACCGTAACGGGATGCCAAAACGCTCGCGCAAGGGCCTTGTGATCAGCCCGCTGCGGGTTGTGGCGCCGATCAACGTGAAGGGCGGCAGGTCGATGCGCACCGAACGCGCCGACGGACCTTCACCGATGATAAGGTCGAGCTGAAAGTCTTCCATCGCTGGATAGAGGATTTCCTCAACGGCCGCCGGCAGACGATGAATTTCATCGATGAACAGCACGTCGTGGGGCTGCAAATTCGTCAGCAAAGCGGCAAGATCACCCGCCCGCATGATGACAGGGCCCGAGGTCGCACGAAAGCCGACACCGAGTTCCTTGGCAATGATCTGCGCGAGGGTCGTTTTGCCGAGACCGGGGGGACCGAACAACAGGACATGGTCGAGCGCTTGTTGTCTTTGCCGCGCGGCCTGTATGAAAACTTCAAGGTTGTGCCGAAGATGGGCCTGGCCGATGAATTCTTCGAGCCGCTGCGGGCGTAAAGCGACATCGGGTGATTCCAGCGGCTGCGCTTCAGGGGCCAGAAGTCGCTCGGGCGGTGTTGTTGAGGCTGCAGATTTTGTCATGCCGCGCTCTCCCCTCGGCTTAGCTCAGCAAGGCTCGCCCGTATAAGTTCATCAAGCTTGGCACCCGGCTTCTGACGATGGGCTGAAGCTACCGCGCCGTAGGCTTCGGCACGCCTGTAGCCCAGATTAATAAGTGCGGATACGGCATCGTTGACGGCCGACGGCTCGGCAACAGGATTTGCCGTTCCGCCCGACCCCGGCACTGGCTCCGGCGACATAAAGGCCGCAACCTTGTCTTTCAATTCTGTGACTATCCGCAAGGCAAGCTTGGGGCCAACGCCGTCGGCCTGAGTTAAAGCAGCTTTGTCCTGCGCCACGATAACTGGCGCCACTTGTTCAGGACCAAGAGCGCCGAGAATAGACAGCCCCACCTTTGCGCCAACGCCCTGCACCGTCGTGAGTAAGCGGAACCACTCCTGCTCTAGGCTGTCGGCAAAGCCATAGAGATTAATCGCATCCTCACGCACTTGCGTCTCTATGTGCAGGGAAACGGCCGACTTAAGTGGCCCGATCTTACGAAGCGTCCGCGCCGAGCACATCACGACGTAGCCCACACCGTTCACATCCAGAATGACGTGCTGGCCTGAAAAACTGTCGATCGTTCCTGTCAGTTTGCCGATCATGCCCGTACTCCCGCGACATAAGCTCTTGGCAGCCGCTGGGGGCGATGATGCGCATGGGTAATGGCCACGGCAAGAGCATCGGCGGCATCGGCCGCCTGCACCCCGGATCCTGGTAATAAAACGCCTATCATGGACTGGATCTGGACCTTGTCAGCGTGGCCGTAGCCCGTGACCGCCTGTTTCACCCGGGTGGCGGCATACTCGGCCACCGTGAGACCAGCCTGCCCGAGTGTCAGCAGGGCCGCACCTCGAGCTTGGCCGAGCTTCAGGGCCGAGAAGGCATTTTTATTGACGAATGTTTCTTCGATTGCCCCTTCGCACGGACCGTAGGCC
>JALYJG010000018.1:0-8712 GCA_030775365.1 Pseudomonadota bacterium | reverse complement strand
CAAGAACAGCGGCTAGCTCTTGTGCGAGCAGGCAGAGCCGCGTTGCCATGGGCAGGGAAGCGCCAGGGCTGATGCGGCCGGCAGCGATGAAGGACAGGCGGTTCCCGTCCTGCGCCACGATTCCCCAGCCGGTATGGCGGAGCCCGGGATCGATGCCGATGATGGTCAGGCGATTAGTCATTGCCCGAAATCTACCACAATCGGCCCGCTATTAAACAGCTCACAGCTCGGGGTGGACAACCCGGGCGACCTGTTTTATGCGTAATGACCTTCAAATTCTGGTATTTGCCTTTATGCAGGAAAGAATCGCCGTTATCGGGCTCGGCTATGTCGGGTTACCTTTACTTGTTGGGTTGGCGCGCCATTTCGAGGACATAATCGGTTTTGACATCGATTCGCGTCGCGTGGAAGCCGTGCGGGGCGGTAGCGACTGGACGGGTGAGATCGATGGCCAGGAATTGCGCACCACGCGTGCGCGGCTTTCGACCAAACCCGACGATATGCGGGATTGCAGCTTCTTCATCGTCACAGTCCCAACCCCCATCGACCAGACCAAACGGCCCGATTTGCGGCCCCTGCTCCATGCCTGCGAGACAATCGGTCGACTCTTGCGGGATCGTCCGAGGGATGCGGCCGCCCCTGTTCCGCTCATCGTTTTCGAGTCCACGGTGTATCCTGGCCTGACCGAAGAGGTCTGCGGCTCCAAAATCGCCGAGGTCTCAGGACTGAAGCCGACAACGGATTTTTATCTCGGCTATTCGCCCGAGCGCGTAAACCCGGGCGATCGGCAAAACCGCCTCGAGACCATTACCAAAATTATCAGCGCCGAAAACGAGCTTGGCCTTCAGAGGATGTCGGCCGTCTACGGCAAAGTCGTTGAGGCGGAACTTTATCCGGCGACCTGCATCCGGGTCGCCGAAGCAGCAAAAGTTCTCGAAAACACGCAACGGGACTTGAACGTGGCGTTGATGAATGAGCTTGCCATCATCTGCGATCGGCTCGACATCCGCACGCATGATGTCCTCGCCGCCGCAGGCACGAAATGGAATTTCCTCAAATTCACGCCGGGGCTCGTGGGTGGCCACTGCATAGGTGTCGACCCCTATTACCTGACAACCCGCGCTGAGGCTCTCGGTTATCATCCGCAAGTTATTCTCGCTGGCCGTCGCATTAACGACAATATGGGGGTCTTCATCGCGCAGAAGATCGTCAAGCTGCTCGTCAACGGCGGCTCGCTCCGCCCGGGCTCCCGCGTCGGCATGCTGGGGCTGGCCTTCAAGGAAAATGTCAGGGATTTGCGCAACAGTCGTGTACCGGAAATCGTGGCCGAGCTGAAATCATTCGGCATCGACGTCATTTTGCATGATCCGCTGGCCGATCCTGCACATGCCAGGAACGAATATGGTCTAACGCTGCATGGGCGCGACGAACTCAGCGACCTTGATGCGCTGGTTTTGGCCGTACCGCATAAAGTTCTCGTCGCCGGCATCCGCAGCGTCTGGGGCGCCATCCGTCCCAATGGCTGGGTCGTGGATGTCAAATCCGTTCTCGACCCGAAAGCTCTGCCGGAGCATGTGCGCTATTGGAGCCTTTAGGCGGGCTTAAGGTTGCGCTCATAAATTCGGTAAAGCCCGCGCAACGTCAAATCCGCGTCGGTCTGATCGATGCCCGCAACAGCATGCTTAAACATTGGGGCGAGGCCCCCGGTAGCAATGACGGTCAAGACGGCACCGAATTCCTTGCTCATGCGCTCGATCATGCCTTCGATCAACCCCACATAACCGAAGAAAATGCCGGACTGCATGGCTTCAATGGTGTTTTTGCCGATCACGCGCGGCGGCGGCGCGATGCCGAGACGCGGTAATTTGGCCGCCGCCATGTGCAGAGCCTGCAGAGATAGATTGATGCCCGGCGCAATAGCGCCACCGCAGTAATTGCCGTCGGCGTCAACGATATCAAACGTCGTCGCGGTTCCAAAATCGATAATGAGCAAGGGTGGTTTGTGGGCGAGAACGCCGCCGATCGCATTGATAATGCGGTCGGCACCGATTTCTTCGGGCCGATCGAGCAGGATTTTGATGCCGAGCTCGAGCTTGCCCTCGCCAACGATGGAGGGGGTGCAGCCAAAGTGATCGCGGCATAAATTCTTGAGATGAAAGTTCGTTTCCGGCACGACGCTGCCAATAATGGCGGCCTTGATGCTCGCCGGCGAAATGCCCGCCGCCTGCATTAAACTCAGCAGAAATACCGCATATTCGTCCGACGTACGCTGCGGTAGTGTCTCAAGGCGCCACGCCTTGGCCAGGCGAGGTCCGTCAAACAAGGCGAAGACGATATTGGTATTGCCGGCATCGATCGCAAGAAGCATGGCTAGGTCTGGCCCCCGAAAAAAATGTCGCCCGTAGCTATAACCCGTTCCGAACCGTCCGCCAAACCGAGGCGCAACCGGCCATCCTCGTCAATATCGAGAAATTCTCCTTCGAGAATTCCGTTGGGCAGACGCACGGCCAAGGGGCCTTTTTGCGCATTCTCCAACCAGACGGACCGAACGGGCCCGAAGCCCGCCTCACGTATCACACCGCACCAATACGTGAGCTGCGTCAAAAACCGCTCGAGAACAGCCTCGGGGTTAAGCAGCGCACTGCCTGCTGCCTTAAGGGATGTCGTGGGGTAGAGCGCGCGCTCGGGGTGGTGCAGGATATTGAGACCGACCCCCGCTACGAGCCAGCCAGGGCCGGATTCCAGAAGGATGCCGGCGATCTTTTTACCCCCTATAAGAACATCGTTGGGCCATTTGAGCGTCATTGCGACCGCAGGCAAGAGAGGCTTTAGGGTACCAAACAGCGCTAGTGCCACGACGAAACTGTGCTGGCCATAGCTGCTCAATCCGCCTTCCGGGCGCAGCAGGATTGAGCAATATAGATTGCCTTCGGGCGACTCCCAGGGCCGGCCCTCACGGCCGCGTCCGGCTGTCTGCTGCAAGGCGCGGATGACAAGCCCTTCCGGCTCACCCGCTTCGGCAGCCTTTTTGGCATCGTCATTGGTGCTGGCCGTCGTCCGCAGAACGCGAATACGGTGAGCGCCTGTCAATTGGAGGCTACAGGGAAAAGGCTGGCGGCTGCATCCCTGGCGCCCTCGATCGTCGGCGCGGGCCACAAAATGAACAACAGCATGGCAAGCGAAGTAACGACGAGCACGGCCCGTAAGCCGCGATCCGTCAGACGATCGAGCGGCATCGTCGTTTCATCGAAATACATCAGTTTGATTATGCGTAAGTAGTAAAAGGCCGCCACGACGCTACTGAGAACGCCGAGTACAGCTAGCGGCGTCAAATGGGCTTCGACAGCCGCCAGAAAGATAAAGTACTTGCCGAAGAAGCCCGCCAGCGGCGGCACGCCCGCCAGGGAAAACATGAAAATGACCATGGCAAAGGCCAGCAAGGGATTGGCCTTGCCGAGACCTGCGAGATCGGTCACCTGCTCACACATTTTACCCTGACGGCGCAAACACAAGATTACACCGAAGGCGCCAAGCGTATTCAGGAAATAAATGGCCAGATAGAGTAAAAGCGCCTGAACCCCAGCAATACCGCCGGCGGCGAGGCCGACAAGCGCATAGCCCGCGTTCGCGATCGAGCTATAGGCCAGAAGCCGCTTGAGATTCGTCTGCATGAGGCCGGCAAAGCTACCGAGCAGCATCGAAGCCACGGCTACGAAAATAATGATCTGCGCCCATTGTTGCACGAGCCCCCCAAGCGGCTGGATCAGCACGCGCGTGAAAAGGGCGAGGGCCGCCAGTTTTGGGGCAGAGGCAAAGAAAGCGGTTACGGGCGTTGGCGCGCCTTCGTAAACATCCGGCGTCCACATGTGAAACGGAGCCGCCGAGACTTTGAAGGCCATGGCGGCGCAGACAAAAACGACACCGAAAGTGACGGCGAGCGGGGTGGGTGCGCCGGTTTGGAAGGCGCGCGCCAGTCCCTCAAACTGCGTCGTACCCGCAAAGCCATAGATCAGAGAGATGCCATACAGGATCAGGCCGGAGGACAGCGCGCCGAGAACGAAGTATTTCAAACCAGATTCGCTCGATCTGGCGTCGTCCCGCTTGAACGCCGCCAGCACATAAAGGGTCAGGCTTTGCAGCTCAAGCCCGACATAGAGCGACAAGAAATCCCCGGCCGAAACCATAAGCATCATGCCAACGGTGGCAAACAGGATGAGGACAGGATATTCGGAGCGATCGATCTTGTCCTGCTCGAGAGCACTCAACGACATTAAAAGCGAAAGGAACGATCCCGCCAGTAAAAGTATCTTGGTGAATCGCGCAAATCCGTCTTGAATGTACATGTGGTCGAACAAGAGGACCGCAGGCCCCGCCAGGTGAAAACCATCGCCATATTGCGGGAAAAACAGGAACCCTGCTGCCGCAACCAAGCCGATAAGTGCCATCACAGTCGTCGCCTTGGCATCATCATCGCCGCGCCACGCCCCATGCACGAGCAAGATCATGCCGAATACGGTAAGGATAATCTCAGGCTTCATAACCATGACGGGCGACAGCATTACCGGGCGCTCCCTTTGAGATGCGTAGTATAATCGAGGAGGAGTCTGGTCGTTGTCGGTTCAACGAACCTCGTGAAGCTGATCGGGTAAATCCCCATCCAGAAGACCAGCGCCACGAGGGGCGCGAACATGACCAATTCCCGGCCACCAAGATCGGGCATGCCGAGAAGATCCGCCTTCTCGAGCGGCCCATAAAAGAGGCGACGATAGAGCCAGAGCATGTAGGCCGCACCAAGAATGAGCCCTGAGGCGGCCAAAAACGCGTACCAGCTGTTGGCGAGCCAGGCGCCCTGAAGGCTGAGGAACTCGCCGATGAAGCCACTGGTTCCGGGGAGGCCCACCGAAGCCAGCATGAAAATCATAAAGACGAAGGCATAATGCGGCATATTGTTTGCCAGGCCGCCATAGCGGGCGATATCGCGCGTATGCAGTCGGTCATAAACGACGCCAACGCACAGAAACAGCGCCGCGGAGACAAAACCGTGTGAAATCATCACGAGCATCGCGCCATCAAGCCCTTGTTGTGTCAGGCTGAAAATCCCTAGCGTGACGAAGCCCATATGCGCCACAGACGAATAGGCGATGAGCTTTTTCATGTCGGTCTGCACCAGGGCGACAAGCGATGTGTACACGATGGCGATGATACTCAGGACCATGACCAGCGGCGCGAAATAGGTACTGGCCTCGGGCAGCATCTGCAGCGATATGCGAATAAAGCCGTAGCCGCCCATTTTGAGCAGGACCCCGGCCAGAATGACGGAACCGGCGGTGGGCGCCTCGACATGCGCGTAGGGCAGCCAGGTGTGAAAAGGCCACATGGGGGTTTTCACGGCAAAAGAGGCGAAAAACGCCAGCCAAAGCAGCAAGGCGACGTTGTGCGGGAAATCCTTGCCGCCCGCGATCATCGCCATCATGTCGGTCGTGCCGTAATGGATCACCATTGTGAAAATGGCGACCAGCATGAGGACAGAGCCAAGAAAAGTGTAGAGGAAAAACTTATATGCGGCATAGGTACGCTTTTCACCGCCCCAAACGCCAATGATGAGGAACATCGGTATGAGAACGCCCTCGAAAAACACGTAGAACAGCACGAAATCGAGAGCCGTAAACATACCGATCATCATGGTTTCCAGCACCAGGAGCGCGATCATAAATTCTTTCACGCGTTTCTTGACCCCGCCGATGGCCGATAGAATGCAGAGCGGCGTCAAAAGCGTCGAAAGCAGGACAAACCAGACCGAAATACCGTCCACGCCTTTGATGTAGGCGATGTTGAAAGAGGGTATCCAGATTTTTTTCTCGACGAGCTGGAAACCAGGATTGCTGGGATCGAACGCGTACAGCATGACGAGCGACGCAAGGAATGTGACAACCGAAACGGCGAGCGCGATCTGCGGCGCGGTAACGGTCCCCTTCCCGTCCGCTTCGTCATTGCGCACGAGCGCTGTGATGGCCAGAGCCCCGAGAAGCGGCAGAAACGTGATGATGCTGAGAATGGGCCAGGACGTCATGATCTAACCTTTAACCCAGAACCAGGTAACAAAAGCCGCAACGCTGACAACCATCGCGAAGGCATAGTGATAGACGTAGCCCGTCTGCCACTCCCCCACGCGCTTAGCGATTTCGGCCGCAAACCGGGCCATGCCATCGGGACCGTAGCCGTCAATGATGCCGTCGTCCCCACAGCGCCAAAATAAGGCACCCAGCCGCTCGGCGTTGCGGACGAACACGGCTTCATAAAGCTCATCAAAATAGTATTTGTTGAACACGGTCTTGTAGATGACGCCGAGCGCCTGCGCGGTTTTAGCGGGCCATTCGGGTTTCAGCATGTAGAAAACATAAGCCAGAGATATGCCGGGTAGGCCCACGAGCAGAGGCAGCCATCTCTCCCATTCCGGAACCTTGTCGATGGCGGCGATGGAATCGTGCTCCGGCAGCACAAACAGCGCATGGCCCCAGAAAGCCGCACGGCTGGCGCCGCCAAACCAGTCGAAAGCGTACCAGCCGGCGAAGATGGCGCCGATGGCCAGCGGTATCAGGGGCCCAAGCATGATCCAAGGGGATTCGTGCACATGATCCATCACATGTTGGTCGGCGCGAGGGGCGCCGTGGAATGTCAGGATCAAAAGACGCCAGGAGTAGAACCCTGTCATAAAGACCGTGACGATGCCGAGCGCGTAGGCTGTGGTGCCATACCATGTGCCTCGGGCGATCGCGGATTCGAGGATCAGATCTTTGGAATAGAATCCGGCCATCCCGAAAACGTCCTCAAGACCTATGCCGGCAAGGGCCAGCGAACCGATCCACATCAACGCATAAGTGACCGGTATTTTCTTCCAGATGCCACCCATCTTTCGCATGTCCTGCTCGCCCGAAAGGGCATGAATAACAGAGCCCGCGCACAGGAACAGCAAGGCCTTGAAAAAAGCGTGGGTCATCAGGTGAAAAATAGCCGCCGAGTAGGCCGAGACACCGAGACCAAAGAACATATAGCCCAATTGGCTCATGGTCGAATACGCAATGACCCGTTTGATATCGAACTGCGTCAAACCGATCGTGCCGGCGACAAAGCAGGTCACGGCGCCCACCAGCGTGACGACCATAAGCGCCGGGGGCGCATACTCGAACAAGGGCGAGAGCCGCGCGACCATGAAGACCCCGGCTGTGACCATCGTGGCGGCATGGATGAGAGCCGACACAGGCGTGGGCCCCTCCATAGCGTCCGGCAACCATGTGTGCAGGCCTAGCTGCGCCGACTTTCCCATGGCACCCATGAAGAGTAACAGACAGATCGTTGTCAGCGCCGGCAGGGCATGGCCAAGAAACATAAAATGCAGTCCCGCCAAGTCTTGCACCTTCAGAAACATGGCTTGAAAGTTCACGCTGCCGAAAATCATAAAGCAACCGAAGATACCAAGGACAAAGCCGAAATCGCCGACGCGATTGACGATGAAAGCCTTGATGGCGGCCCGGTTGGCACTGTCCTTCTCAAACCAGAAATTGATCAGGAGATAGGAGCAAACGCCCACCCCTTCCCAGCCGAAGAACATCTGGACCAAATTCCCTGAGGTCACGAGCATTAACATGCAGAACGTGAAAAGGCTGAGATAGGCCATGAAGCGCGGGACGCTTTTATCGTGAGCCATGTACCCGATGGAATAAATATGCACCATTGCCGACACCACGTTGACGACCACAAGCATGACCGCCGTCAGGGTATCGATGTAGATGCGCCAGCTCACCTCAAAGGTGCCGGAACGAATCCAGGGCAGCAGGAGGGTGTCCATGACCCGATGGCCCAACGCCACTTCACGAAACAGGACGACTGATGCGCCGGCAGCGGCCAGCACACAGCCCGATGTCAGAAGCTGTGAGGCCCGGTCCCCGAGCGTGCGCCCGAAAAGGCCGGCGAGCACCGCACCCAGAAGCGGCAGAAAGACGGCAGCGATCTCGAGGACGAAAATCATTCCTCAACCTTTCATCAAACGAATATCCTCAACCGCGATCGAGCCACGGTTGCGGAAGTAGACGACAAGAATGGCAAGCCCGATGGCCGCTTCGGCGGCCGCAACGGTCAGAATGATCATCGCGAACACCTGCCCGATCATATTATGGAGATAGACCGAGAACGCGACGAAATTGATGTTGACGGCAAGCAGCATCAGTTCGATCGACATAAGGATGACGATGACGTTCTTCCGATTGATGAAGATGCCGAGAGCACCGACCGTGAACAGCACGGCGGCGACGAACAGGAAGTGATTCAGGCCGATCGTCATTGCGACGCTCCGGGCGGCACATGCGCCACACATTGGTTGTCCGGACAGCCCTGGCCCGCAAAGCTCCTGGCAAACAGGTCCATATTGGGCTCGATATCGGGCGACACTTTAAGTCCCTTCGCCTTGGCATCGGCCAGAATAGTCTTGGCATTCTCCCTTATCGCAGCCTCTACGGCTTCGCGGTTAGCGGCGGAGGTTTGCTGCAGGACTTGGGTGAAGGAGGTGATGAACTTCTGCCCCGCCGGGGCTCTGAAAAATTCAGTCATTTGTTTGAGCTCGTCGGTCGAATAGAGTTTGGCGTAAACGGCTGCGGTGTTTGTGCTGAAGCGCAGATTGTAAGTCTCAAATACCTTGGCGCCGGCGGTCGCAATGAG
>JALYJG010000017.1 GCA_030775365.1 Pseudomonadota bacterium | reverse complement strand
CCCTTGGCGTGGCGGAATTTATCGAGCCGCGCGACGGCAAAATCGCCAGCGTCCTTGGGTAGATCCTTTTGCTTGGTCTCGGGCTTTATGAGTTCGCGGGCGCGAATGGCGGCCGCGCGTCCAAAGACCACGAGATCGAGCAGGGAGTTAGAGCCCAGACGGTTGGCGCCGTGCACGGAGACGCAAGCCGCCTCGCCGATGGCCATGAGGCCCGGCGCAATGCCATCGGGGTTGATGGGCGTCGGGCGGATCACTTCGCCGTGATAGTTCGTGGGGACTCCCCCCATATTGTAGTGAACGGTCGGCAGCACAGGGATGGGCTCTTTCGTGACGTCTACGCCGGCAAAGATCCGGGCGCTTTCCGCTATGCCTGGGAGTCGTTCATGAATAACCTTGGGGTCAAGATGTTCGACATGCAGATGGATATGATCTTTCTTGGGACCACAGCCTCGGCCTTCCCGAATTTCCATCGTCATGGAACGGCTGACGACATCGCGACTGGCGAGATCCTTCGCGTGCGGCGCGTAGCGCTCCATGAAGCGCTCCCCAGACCCGTTCGTGAGGTAACCGCCTTCGCCGCGCACACCTTCGGTGATAAGACAGCCGGCGCCATAGATGCCGGTTGGGTGAAATTGCACGAATTCCATGTCCTGCAGCGGCAGGCCGGCACGCAACGCCATGCCGTTACCGTCGCCCGTGCAAGTATGAGCGGACGTGCAAGAGAAATAGGCCCGCCCATAGCCCCCCGTCGCCAAAACAGTGATGTTGGCGCGAAAACGGTGGAGGGTGCCGTCGTCCAGATTCCAGGCAACCACGCCGCGGCACACCCCATCGGCATCCATAATGAGGTCGATCGCGAAATATTCGACGAAGAACTCCGCGCTCTGCTTGAGCGATTGTTGGTAAAGCGTATGCAGCATCGCGTGACCGGTGCGGTCGGCTGCGGCGCAGGTGCGCTGGGCAATGCCTTCGCCGAACTTGGTCGTCATGCCACCGAACGGCCGTTGATAGATTTTGCCTTCGGCCGTGCGGCTGAAGGGCACGCCATAATGCTCAAGCTCCACGACGGCGGGAATGGCTTCTTTGCACATGTATTCGATAGCATCCTGGTCGCCAAGCCAATCCGATCCCTTGACGGTGTCATACATATGCCACCGCCAGTCGTCCTCGCCCATATTGCCAAGAGCGGCCGAAATCCCGCCTTGCGCGGCGACCGTGTGGCTGCGGGTCGGGAAGACTTTTGTGATGCAGGCCGTCTTCAGCCCTTTTTCAGCCATGCCGAATGTGGCGCGCAAACCGGCGCCGCCCGCCCCAACGACAATGACATCGTAAGTATGGTCGGTGAATTTATAGTCTTCAGCCATGGAGGTCACGAGGGTGGATTTTGGAGTTGAAGTAAAATGCCTTGAATGAGGTTCTGCAGCGGGATCGTCACAGCGGCCACGATGCCAAAAACCGCGAAGGTGGCGCAGATGAACTTGATGCTCAGCAGGGACAGCCATTTTAAGACAGGAGACTGAACGTAGTCTTCGATGACGACCTGAAGGCCTAGAACGCTGTGCCAGAAGCCGGCGACAAGAAAGAGAATGATGAATGTGGTCGTAAAGGGCGAGCGAAGCCAAGTTACGGCGGTTTGGTAGTTGCCGAACACGACATAGGTGAAAAAGGACCCCATAACGTAGAGGCAAAGAAAAATGAGGGTGATAGCGGTGACGCGCTGCTGCACCCAATGTTCGGTGCCTTCTTTTGCCGAGCCTAGTCCTTTGACGCGGCCGAGCGCCGATCGAAGTGATGTGTTCGTTCGCCTCATGTCGGGATATATCCCCAGATCTTCAGCCAGATCACGATGGTTCCGCTGAGTGTCAGAAATAATGCCAGCCAGCCTGTCCATCGGACCGCCGGCATATCAAGAAACCAGCCTGCGTCCCAACACAAGTGACGGATGCCGTTCCAGAAATGATAGAAAAACGAGAAGGTCCAGCCGATCAAAAATACTTGGGCGGTTTTGGTGCGGCAGATGTCCAAAAAAGACGCGTAAGCGGCCGGACCGGACGCGATGAGCGCGAGCCAGACAACGAATGCTGGCAGGCCTAGCGCCAGGGCGATGCCTGTCACTCGGTTCGTTATGGACATGACTGTAGTTATCTGCGGCTTGTAAATTCCGAGATGCGGTGAAAGCGGGCGCGGTTTTGCGGGCGTCGTCGTCATGTGCCGATTCTTGAGGAAAGACCGTGGCAGGATAGCGGTCAGAACCGCATGACGCAATAACCCTAATGCTTTGACGGGCCAATGAACATGCAGTGCATGCCGGGCGCGCAAACCCGTGAACACGCTATCTGAAACGTCCTTGGCGCGCAGTGATGCTTGATGATGCTTGATAATGCTTGGCGATGGCAAGGGATTGGATGTCCCTCTTGTTGGGCGACATATGGTTTTCGCGCGCGAAGATAAAGCGCCGCTGAGAAGAGCCGAGGAGAGCCAGCATGAACAATCTGGGCTTGCCAGTTTTCACCGAAGGGAGGTTCAAATTTTCATCGCAGGGAGGTTCAAAAATGGACGCTCGACTGTAGCTAGACCCCGCAAGTCCCAGAGCGTCAAACCGCGGCCGGAAACTGGGCCGGTGAAAACCGTGGTCGAGAAGCCGTCAGGCATCAGCCGAGCCGGCGGGAAGGCGCTGCAATCTAGCGGCCATAATCTAAGCAGCCAAAATTTACGCCAAGGAAATCTGGACTATTCCGGTGCGGATTGCTAGGGTGCGGCCATGATCCGTCTGAGCCGCCTAACCGATTACGCAGTTACCCTTCTAACTCAAATGGTTAGTGAGGGGAAGGGGTATTGGGCCGCTTCCGATCTGGGGACTAAATCGGGAGTGCCTCTGCCGACCGTATCCAAAATTTTGAAGCAGCTGGCGAAAACAGGAATTGTCTCGGCGCAACGCGGCGCCGCGGGTGGTTACAAGCTTGTACGTCCGGGCGAGAAAATATCGATCGCCGCCATCATCGAGGCGATGGATGGGCCGATCGCGCTGACGGACTGTGCTGAAGGCAGCGCTCACGCCTGCCGCGTCGAGCCCATTTGCCCAATGAGCGGCAACTGGAACAAGGTCAACCGCGCCGTGCGGGACGCGCTCGAAACTGTCTCGCTGGCCGATATGGTCGGGTCGTCACGGGCACCCGATTTCAAGCACGCCCTCGAGCGTGAAAAGGTGGATTCATGAATGTCGTGACCAAACAAACCGCACGCAGCTTGACGGACCAGTCCTACAAATATGGTTTCGTCACGGATATCGAAAGCGAAAACGCGCCCAAAGGTCTTACCGAAGACACTGTGCGTTACATCTCGGCCAAAAAAAACGAGCCCGCTTGGCTGCTGGAGTGGCGCCTGAAAGCCTATCGGCACTGGCTGACGCTGACCGAGCCAGATTGGGCCAAAATCCATCATCCGCGCATTGATTACCAGGACGCCTACTATTATGCGTCGCCAAAACAGAAGGTCAGCCCGAAAAGTCTCGACGAAGTTGATCCGGAGCTTTTGAAGACTTATGAAAAACTGGGCATCCCTTTACGCGAGCAGGAAGTGCTGGCCGGGGTAACACCTCGCATAGCCGTCGATGCCGTGTTCGACAGCGTCTCGGTAGCAACGACTTACAAGGCCGAGCTGGAAAAGCAGGGCATCATCTTTTGCCCGATTTCAGAGGCCGTGCAAGCGCATCCGGATCTCGTGAAGAAGTATCTGGGTTCAGTCGTTCCGATGACGGACAATTTTTTTGCGACGTTGAATTGCGCCGTTTATACGGATGGGTCTTTTGTTTACATACCAAAGGGCGTGCGCTGCCCAATGGAGCTTTCGACCTATTTCCGCATTAATGCTGAAAATACCGGCCAGTTCGAGCGCACGCTTATCATTGCCGATGAAGGCTCCTACGTCAGTTATCTCGAGGGTTGCACAGCCCCCAAACGCGACGAAAACCAACTGCACGCTGCCGTGGTCGAGCTCGTGGCGCTGGATGACGCGCAGATCAAATATTCGACCGTGCAAAATTGGTATCCGGGTGACGAGAACGGCAAGGGCGGCATTTATAATTTTGTCACCAAGCGCGGCGCCTGCCGCGGCAAACGCTCAAAAATTTCCTGGACGCAAGTTGAAACCGGTTCGGCCATTACGTGGAAATACCCGAGCTGCGTCCTGCAGGGCGACGAGTCGGTCGGGGAGTTTTACTCGGTCGCTATCACCAACCACCGACAACAAGCCGATACTGGCACGAAGATGATCCATATCGGGAAAAATACGCGCTCCACGATCGTTTCCAAAGGTATCAGCGCCGGCAAGGCCCAAAACACATATCGTGGGCTGGTCAAAATTCTCCGTACGGCCAAGGGCGCCCGCAACCGCACGCAGTGTGACAGCCTGCTCATCGGCGACACGTGCGGCGCGCATACGGTACCTTATATCGAATCCCGCCAACCGGGCGCGCGGGTCGAACACGAAGCGACGACCTCGAAGGTCAGCGAAGATCAGTTGTTCTATTGCATGCAGCGAGGGCTTTCTCAGGAAGAGGCCATGGCGCTGATCGTCAACGGCTTCTGCCGCGAAGTACTGCAAGAACTGCCGATGGAATTTGCCGTTGAAGCGCAAAAGCTTGTAGGCATCAGTCTGGAAGGAAGTGTCGGTTAACATGCTTGAAATCAAAAACCTGCATGCCACTGTTGACGGCAAGGAAATCCTCAAGGGACTGACCTTGAGCGTGGCGTCCGGCGAAGTGCACGCCATTATGGGGCCCAACGGCTCGGGTAAAAGTACCTTGTCCTACGTGCTCGCAGGGCGTGAAGGCTATGAGGTCACGCAAGGCTCGGTTCTATTTAAGGGCCAGGACATTCTGACCTTGAAGCCCGAGCAACGGGCGGCGTTGGGTTTGTTCCTGGCCTTTCAGTACCCGGTCGAAATTCCGGGCGTCACGAATATGAATTTCCTCAAAACCGCACTGAATGCGGCCCGCAAGGGGCGCGGTGAAAAAGAACTCGACGCTATGCAGATCCTGAAGAAACTGCGCAGTAAAGCCAAAGAGATCGGCATGAATGAAGACATGCTGAAGCGCGCCGTGAATGTCGGTTTCTCCGGTGGCGAGAAGAAACGCAATGAGGTTCTGCAGATGGCGGTTCTGGAGCCATCGCTTTGCATTCTTGATGAGACCGATAGCGGGCTCGATATCGACGCTTTGAAGGTGGTGGCCGATGGCGTGAACGCGTTGCGCGGCCCGGACAGATCCATGCTGGTCATTACGCATTATCAAAGATTGCTGGACTATATCAAACCCGATCGCGTGCATGTCTTGGCCCAAGGGCGCATCCAACGCTCGGGCGGAGCTGAGTTGGCGCTTGAGTTGGAAGCCAGCGGCTATGCCAGTTTTGTATCGACCGAGGCCGCCTGACGATGCCGGCCGCCACCAAAAATCTCGTGTTTGACTGGAACGGTACGTTGTTTGACGATATTCACGCGCTGCATGCGTCCACCAACCGGCTGCTCGAACTTGAGGGCCATCAACCTGTCACGCTCGACACTTTCCGCGACAATTACACGGTTCCTTTAGAAGACCTTTATCGCAAAATGGGTTTTGACCAAACCCAGGTTGCAAGGCTGATGAGTCTAGAGAACAGCAGCTTTCACGATAGCTACGAAGCCATGGCGGAGACTACGCAGCTGCGCGAAGGAGCCCGGGACATTCTGATCCACGTCCGCGATCACAAAGTCCAGTCCGTTATTTTGAGCAATCATATCGTTGATCCTATTTGCGCGCAGTTGCGTCGCCTGGAGATCGACCATCTGTTTTTTGAAGTGCTGGCTTATGCCGACCGCGCGACCCAGTTTCGCGACATGACGAAAGGTGAGCGTCTAAGGCGCTTCATGGTTAAACACGACCTCTCGCCCGAGCACACGATCATCGTCGGTGATTCCGTCGAAGAGATACATATCGGCCGGGAGCAGGGGTTCGTCAGCGTGGCCATTACGGGTGGCTGCGCCTCGGAAGAGCGTCTGCGGGCTGAAAACCCGAACTATCTTATTCACTCCTTGCACGAGTTGAAGCCCATTTTGCTGGCTGAGGGATTCGCATCGTGAGTGTGGCCGCCGTCATCGAGCGCAGCCGCCGGGAGAAGGAAAGCTGGCGCTACACGGATGTGCAAGCGCTGCTGGCGCCATTACCCGTCGGCATTAAGCCGGCAGGTGCTAAAGAGCCTGAAGCAGGAACGAAGGCCCGGTCCACCGAGTCCGACGGCCACGCTTTCGCCCGGTTTCTTTTCGTCGATGGCGTTCTGCAGCCGGACCGTTCGGCAACGGCTGACCTGCCGGCTGATATTCTTCAAGGCGACCCTTCCATTGGTTACCGGCTCGTGCTGGCGGGGCAGACCTGCCTTGTCACGCTGCCGATTGAGCTGCGTTTTGTAACAACCTCGAGCGTTCTCGAGACGAACACCCGTTTGCAGGTCGAGCTCGGTGAAAACGGACGGCTGACGCTGATCGAGCACCATGAGGCGCCGCCGGGCGCAACCCCCGTGGCTCATGTCATGGAAACTGAGATTGTCCTGCACGAGCAAGCCAAACTCGTGCATGGCAAAGTCATGCGCGGCAATAGCGCTTCTGCCCATCTAGCGCTCACGCGCGTCACGGTTGCCGAAGGAGGCTATTACGACAGTTTTGCCCTGACGCGGGGCGGGCGCGTGACAAGAAACGAAATCGAGGCCAGGCTTACGGGTCAGCTCGCCCAATGCACTCTGAACGGTGCGATGCTGCTACGCGGCCGTGAACATGCCGATACCACGACGCACATTATCCACGCGGCGCCCCACGGTACGAGCCGGCAGGTGTATAAAACGGTTCTTGGCGGCCAGAGTCATGGGGTATTTCAAGGCAAGATCATCGTGGCCGAGGGCGCACAAAAAACCGACGGCTACCAGATGAGCCGTGCCCTGCTGTTGTCCGACCAGGCGGAAATGGCGGCAAAACCGGAATTGGAAATCTACGCCGACGACGTCAAATGCAGCCATGGCAGCACGGTCGGCGATCTGGATCCTGAGGCCCTCTTTTACCTGCGCGCGCGCGGCCTTGATGAGGCGGGGGCGCGGGGCATGCTTATTCGCGCCTTTGTCGACGAAATCTTCGATGAGATTCACGTCCCCGAATGGCGCGCAATCTGTCAGGCGGAAGTGGAGGGCTGGTTGGATGCGTAACGTGGAACTGGCTAGTCCGGTCTGCTTTATGGGGTCCGATGGGGAGGGGCAGACGCCATATGACGTTGAAGCCTATCGCAAGGATTTTCCTATTCTTCAGCAATCGGTCCACGGTCATCCGCTGGCCTATCTTGATACGGCTGCCAGCGCCCAGAAGCCCCGCCAGGTTATGGAGGCTATGCAGCGGTTTATGGAGAAGGATTACGCCAATATTCACCGCGGCGTTCATGATTTAAGCGTGCGTGCGACGGATAAATACGAAGCGGTGCGGGAAACAGTGCGCGCCTTCATAGGCGCATCCCACAGTGATGAGATTGTGTTCACGCGGAACGGCACCGAAGCCATCAATCTGATAGCGGCCAGTTGGGGGCGGACTTTCCTCAAACGGGATGATGAAGTCGTCATCACGACACTCGAGCATCACGCTAATATCGTCCCCTGGCAAATGTTGCGCGATGAAATCGGTATCAAGCTTAGCATCATACCTATAACGCCGGAAGGCGAGGTCCGTATCGAGGATGTGAAAGCGACGCTTAGCGCGCGCACAAAGCTTGTCGCCGTCGCACAGATATCCAACGCCCTTGGCACGGTTTTGCCGGTGGCGGAAATTATCCGTCTGGCCCACGCGCAAGGGGCTCTGGCCCTTATTGACGGATGTCAGGCGGTCAGCCACATGCCGGTCGACGTTCAGGCGCTGGATGCCGATTTTTATGTTTTCTCCGGCCATAAGCTTTATGGGCCGACAGGCATCGGCATTCTTTATGGCAAGCGCAATCTTCTCAACAGCATGCCGCCCTATCAGGGCGGCGGCGACATGATCGCGAGCGTTCGTTTCGAAAAAACCACCTATAAGGATGCGCCGCATCGCTTTGAAGCCGGAACGCCGGCGATTGTGCAAGTGATCGGTTTGGGTGCCGCGATCGACTACGTCTCAGCCATTGGCCTCGAGCGCATCGGCGGTTACGAGAGAGAGCTGCTGCGCTATATGACCGATCGGCTAGCGGCCATCAATAGCCTGACTATAATCGGCACGGCCCCCGAAAAGGCCGGTGTCGTGTCCTTTGTCATGAAAAATGCGCACCCGCACGATATCGGGACCATTCTTGACCGCCAGGGCGTTGCGATACGCGCCGGGCACCATTGTGCCCAGCCGCTCATGGAGCATATGGGCCTCGCGGCGACCGCACGTGCCTCGCTCGGCCTCTACACCACGAAAGGCGACATCGATGCCCTCGTGAGGGCTCTGCAGAAAGTGCAGGAGATTTTCGCATGAGTGAAGATCTTCGCGACCTTTATCAGGATCTCATCCTTGACCACAGCAAGCATCCGCGGAATTTTCACGTGTTGCCTGCGGCAAACCGCGAAGCTCTCGGCCACAACCCTTTGTGCGGGGACCGGCTCACCCTTTATATGATCGTCGGCGACAATGATATCATTGCCGATGTTGGTTTCCAGGGCAGCGGTTGCGCCATTTCCATGGCATCCGCCTCGATGATGACCGAGATGCTCAAAGGCAAAACTCTGCGCGAGGCCGAGACTTTGTTCGAATACATGCATGGCGCCTGCACGGGCGAGGCCACGATAACCGATATCGATGAGGACGACGCGGTGCGCGTCCAGGCTCTTGCCGGGGTGCGCCAGTACCCGATCCGCGTGAAATGCGCTACACTGCCCTGGCACACGATGCGATCGGCCCTTAAAAACGAGACCAAGGTTTCAACCGAATGACGACGGCCGAGCCACAGCCAGCGCCTGACGGTATGGCCTCTCTTGAGGAGAAGGTCGTGGCCCGCATTCGCACCGTGCATGATCCGGAAATACCCGTCAATTTGTATGATCTTGGCCTGATTTATGCGGTGGATCTCACGCCGGCCGAGAACGGTAAAGCTGACCTTCACATCGTCATGACGCTGACGACACCCAATTGCCCGGTGGCCGGACAAATGCCCATAATGGTCCAGCAGGCAGTCGAGGTCCTCCCTGAACAGAACACGCCCGTGAAAGTCGATCTCGTGTTCAATCCGCCCTGGGACAAATCCCGCATGACGGACGAAGCCCGATTGCAGTTGAATATGTTTTAAGCTAATCCAGAAGCTCTTCCAACAGCTTCACGCGGCGGCCATGTCCAGGACTAAGTCAAAGACGAAAACCAAAGAAATCCTCCTTGCCGATTACGCCCCCCCTGAATTTCTGCTGACCAACGTCACGCTTGATGTCGACATTCAGCCGGGCCTGGCGAAGGTCAGCTCAAAAATGGAGCTGCGTCGCAATCCCAAGAGCAAAAGCAAGACATCGGACTTGTTTCTGAACGGGGAGAACCAAAAGCTTCTGAGCATTAAAGTAAATGGCAGGCTGCTCAGGCCTCTCGATTACCACCTGAGCGAGCAGGGGCTTCAGATTAAAGAGATGCCGCCGAAAGCCGTGGTTGAGATTGTCAGTACGCATAATCCCTACAAAAATACGGCGCTATCGGGTCTCTATGCCTCGGGACCCATGCTTTGCACGCAATGCGAGGCGGAAGGATTTCGCCGCATAACCTATTATCCCGACCGTCCGGACGTCATGGCTAAATTCCGCGTGACCATCCATGCCGATCGCAAAAAATACCCTGTGCTTTTGTCGAATGGCAATCTCCTGGCCTCAGGCAAGGAAGGCAAGACGCGGCACTGGGCGACCTGGGAAGATCCGCACCCCAAGCCCTGTTATTTATTCGCCATGGTGGCGGGTGATCTCGATAAGGTAGCGACGAGTTTCACGACCAAATCCGGACGGCATGTGCTCATCGAGATCTATGTTGAAAAAGGCCGCACGGGCGAAACGGGACTTGCGCTCGAGGCTCTTAAGAAGGCCATGAAGTGGGACGAGGATACCTATGGGCTCGAATACGATCTTGACCGTTTCATGATCGTCGCCACGCCCTTCTTCAATATGGGGGCTATGGAGAATAAGGGCCTGAACATCTTCAACGATGTATGCGTGCTGGGTACGCCCGAGACCGTAACGGACGCGACAATTGATTTTATCGAGCGCGTCGTTGGCCATGAGTATTTCCACAATTGGACGGGGGACCGCATCACGTGCCGGGATTGGTTCCAGCTCAGCCTCAAAGAAGGGTTGACCGTCTTCCGGGAGCAGGAATTCTGTGGCGACATGAATTCGCGCGCTGTCGAGAGGCTCGATAATATCCGTTATTTACGCCGGGCGCAGTTTGCGGAAGACGCGAGTGCCATGGCTCACCCCGTGCGGCCCGATAGGTATCAGGCCATCGACAATTTCTACACAGTCACGGTTTACGAAAAAGGCTCCGAAGTCGTACGCATGATCCAGACCCTTGTGGGACGCCAGGGCTTCCGCCGCGGCATGGACCTCTACGTCAAGCGACATGATGGCCAGGCCGTTACTTGCGACGATTTTGTCAAAGCCATGGCGGATGCGAACAAAATCGATCTTCGGCAGTTCATGCTCTGGTACAGCCAGGCCGGGACGCCCGTTCTGAAGGTATCGAGCTTGTATAATCCCAAGAAGAAAACGCTTGAACTGACGGTCGAGCAGTCTTGCCCGCCCACACCGGGACAAAAATCGAAAAAACCCATGCATATCCCACTCGCGCTCGGTCTGCTCGGACAGGACGGCAGGGACTTGATCGGCACGCGCGTGCTTTCCATCAAGAAGGCCCGGGAAAATTACGTCTTTAGGAACATCAAATCCAAACCTGTCCTGTCTCTGCTCCGTGAATTTTCGGCGCCCGTGCGCCTGATCTACGATGCGATGGACGAGGAATTGCTCTTCATTCTCGCCCATGACAGCGATCCCTTCAATCGCTGGGAGGCAGGATATAAGCTTCTGACCAAGCATATGCTGGCCATGGCGGCCGGCAAAGAGGCGCCAGCGGCGGCCTTCCATGCGCTTCTCGATGCTTTGGGGCGCATTCTGCGGGATCCCAAGCTCGATGCCGCCTTCAAAGCCATGGTCTTGTCCTTACCGAATGAAGGCGAGCTTGGACTGGCCCTGCGAGCCAGGGGCAAACTTATCGATATTGACCCGCTCTATAAGGCGCGGCGCGAGATGATGCGGCGTATCGGTGCGAGACTAGGGCAGGATTTCAAACAGGTTCACGAGGAGCTTGCCGAGACCAACCCGCTGGCGACGGATGGTGTCAGCATGGGTAAACGAAGCCTTAAAAATCTTTGTTTGCATTACCTGGCGGCCAATGATGATGACATGACGCTCCGAAAGGCGGTCAAGCAGGTCATCTCTGGCGGCAATATGACCGACCGCATAGCCGCTCTGGGCGCTTTGATCGATACGCCTTCCTCCAGTTGCGCCAAGGCTCTCGCCGCCTTTGAGAAGCGCTGGAAGAAACTTCCGGCTGTTATGGATAAATGGCTCGGTATTCAAGCCGGTGCGCGGCGCGGCGACGTGTTGCAGCAGGTGAAGAAATTGATGCGCCATAAAGCGTTCGACATGAAGAACCCGAACCGTATCTCGGCACTCATCGGCGCCTTTGCCAGCAACGGGCTCGCGTTTCATGCGCAGGATGGCACAGGTTATCGCTTTATTGCCGACATGATCCTCAAAATCGATCCTTTCAACCCGCACAGCGCAGCGGGGTTGGCCAAAGCGTTTACGCGCTGGCGGGATTATGATCCAAAGCGGCAGGTCTTGATGAAGGCCGAACTGCGCCGGCTCGCCGGCAAAAATCTTTCGCCGAATGTTGCCGAAATCGTTACCAAGAGCCTTAAGACGGCGATCGGCTAATGAGCGTGGGTGACAGCATAGACGGCCAATAGAATAGCCGCTAAAGCGCCGAGCCCGATCCAGGTGAGATGTTTTTCGATAAAGCTACGGATCGGCTCGCCGAATTTACGGATCAGGAAAGCCTCGAGAAAGAAGCGCACGCCGCGCGTCACGGTGGCGGAGGCGATAAACACGGCCAGATTGAGGTGGGCAACGCCGCTGGCGACCGATACCAGAATAAAAGGAACGGGCGTCAGCCCCTTGGCCAAAATGATCCACATGCCCCATTTGTTGAAGCCATTGTTGAAGACTTCCATGGCGTGCTCGAGATGGTAGGTACTGACGATCCACCCGCCGATCGTCGCCATAGCCAAGGCGCCGATGGCATAGCCGAGCACGCCGCCGATGACTGAACCGACCGTACAGAACGCCGCCAACTTATAGGCGTTGTCGCGACGGGCAATGCAAGCGGGGATCAGAAGTGTATCCGGCGGGATCGGGATCAGGCAGGGCTCGATCATGGCCAGCAGAAAAACCATCCACGCCACGTGAGGCTTTTCGGCCTGGCGAAGGGACCAGTCATAGAGGGGGCGCAGAACTGACATGGCGATCGACTATTTCTCGAAAGGGCGGTAGGCGCCCTTCGTCCAGCGGTAAATGATGTAATCCGGTTTCGTGACATCGCCTTTCGTATCAAAAGAGATGTCGCCGATCACGGTTCGATAGCTGCCTTCATGCAAAGCTTCAACGGTTTTCTTGTAATTGATCGACCCTGCGCGGCGCAGGCCTTCCGCCAGCACCTCCACAGCCGCATAGGTATAAAGCGTCATGCCTTCGGGATCGAAGCCGGTCGCCCGTAGGCGCCTGACGGCTTCGGTCGCCTCCGGCTTCGAGCGTGGATCGGTGTTAAAGCTCATGAACACGCCCTCGCCCGCATCGCCCGTGATCGACCAGAATTCTTTCGTGGCCAAGTCATCGTCGCTGATGAAAACGGTTTTCATATTCTGGTCACGCATTTGCCGCACGATAAGACCGGCCTCGGTGTGATAGCCGCCGTAAAACACGACATCGATACGGTTTTCTTTAAGTTTTGACAGCAGGGACGAATAGTCCCACTCGCCGCGGGAGATTGACTCGTAAAGCTTTACCTCGAGGCCGAGGTGATGGAGGGATGCCTTGACCTGATCGGCCAGGCCCTGACCATAGGACGTCTTATCCTGGACGATAGCTACGTTCTTGTTTGCATAATTTTTGAGGATGAAGGCGGCCGCGGTTCCGCCTTGTTGGTCGTCCCGGCCGCAGGTGCGGAAGATGTTGTCGAAGCCTTGGTCGGTGAGCAGGGGGCTTGTCGCGGAGGGCGAAATCATCACGATGCCTTCTTCGTTGTAGACCTTGGTGGCCGGAATCGCAGAGCCCGAGCACATATGGCCGATCACAGCGAATATGTTTTCGCCGCTCAATTCATTGGCGACCGCGACCGCCTGTTTCGGATCGCAGACATCGTCCTTGATGATAAGGTGCAGCTTTTGTCCCAGAACGCCGCCGGCCGCGTTGATGGCCTCAACAGCTGCTTGTGCGCCCCGCTGCATTTGCTCGCCTGTAATGGCATCCTGGCCGGTTATGGGGCCGACAGCGGCGATATTGATATCGGCTCCGGCGGCTGAAGGTAAGAGGAGGGGGGCAATGAGAACGAGGCTGCCGAGCACATAAGACTTGAGCCCTCCCGTCATCCGGCGAGTTCCTCGAGCTTCCCTTCATGCCAGCGATAGAAGACGAGCGGGATGCCCTGGATATCGCCCTTGTCGTCGAAGCGCCATTTGCCGAGAATTGTATCGAAATTGCCTTCATGGATGGCTCCGGCAGTTCCCTTGGTGGGATCAATCGATGTAATCTTGATGGCCTCGGCCATCACTTGCGTCGCGGCATAGCTGTAAAGGGAAAGGCCATTGTAATCCTGCTTGCGGCGCTCATAGGCCGCCCGCAGCGCAGCCGCCCCCTTGTGTTTCAAGGGATCGGGCGGAAATATGGACAAGGCGCCCTCGCCGGCAGGACCGGCGATTTTCCAGAAATCATTGTCCGTCAGATCTCCGGCAACAAGCTGTATCGTTACGCCCGCATCGTGCAGCTGTCGGGCGATCGTGCCAATTTCGACCGGATAGCCTCCAACAAAGAGGACTTCGACGCCCATTTCCTTCAAATGCGTGATAAGGGCCGAAAAATCCCTGTTGGCCGGATCATAGGTGTCCGACAGAACCTCTTTGATGCCGGCTGTATTCAGACGCTTGGTCACCTGCTGCGCAATATCGGCTCCATACGAACTGCCATCATTGATGATCGCCAGTTTTTTGCCCGGAAATTTCTTGGCGATGCCTTGTGCGATCGTCCCGGCCGCTACGTCATCCCTGTAGGTCGCCCGGAATATGCTCGGACCTCCCTCGTCGGTGAGTTTGGGGTTTGTGGCGATCGGATTTATCACGACAACATTGTTCTCGGTAAACACCTTAAGGGGGGCAATGCTCGATCCTGAACAGCTTCCCTGGATAACGAAGTGAATTTCCTGCGCGACGATGCGGTTAGCGACGGCAACGGCCTGTTTAGGATCGCAAGCATCATCGAAGGTTTTCAAAACAATCCTTTGCTCGCCGAGACCGCCCGACTGGTTGAGGTCATCGACCGACTGCTGCACGCCGACAAGCGACATTGTGCCGTAGCCCGCGGCGGACCCAGAGAGAGGCCCCACAAAGGCGAACACGGTGTCGCTTGCACGGGAAGGGGAAGCGGCCAAGAGCAAGACCGCCACAAAGAGGCAAAGAGAGCTGCGTTTCATAGGCTATTCCCCGATCTCGTCATAGTTGCTGTTATGCCAGCGATACATAACGTAATTCGAACCTTTGACATCGCCTTTTGCATCATAAGGCAGGATTCCCGCCACAGTAGGGACCGGCGACTGCCTTATGGCCGCGGCCGCTTTGACACTGTCCGGAGCGCCCGCACGTTTTATGCCCTCAGCGATGACCTGCACGGCCGCATAAGTATAAAGCGTGTAGCCTTCGGGCTCAAAACCACTTTTACGAAGGGATTCGAGAGCGGTTTTCGCTTCAGGCCGCTTACGCGGGTCAGGATTGAAACTCATCACAACGCCCTCGGCCGCAGGGCCTGTAATGGCCCAAAAGGACTTCGAGACGAGGGCATCGCCGCCGAGGACCTGAAACCCGGCGCCCTGCGCCTCCATCTGACGGACGATAAGGCCAACTTCGGTATAGAAGCCCCCGACAAAGGCTGCATCGACGCCGGCCTGTTTAAGATGGGAGATGAGCGCCGAATAATCGCGCTCGCCTGGCGAGAAGGGCTCGAAAATCGCTTCCTTCACCCCGGCATCATTGATCGTCCGTTTGACCTCCTGGGCAATACCGGCGCCCCAGGCCGACTGGTTATGGAGGATGGCGATCTTTTTGCCGGCATAATGGCTCAGAAGATATTGTCCGACGGCGCTGCCTTGCTGATCATCTCGTCCACAGACGCGGAACACATTCTTGAGCCCGCCTTCCGTGAGCGCGGGGTTGGTCGCACTCGGGGTGATCATAAGAATGTTTTCTTCGGCATAAACCTTTGAGGCTGGGACAGACGCCCCTGAGCAGCCATGACCGATGACGAATTTAACGCCAGCGCTCGCCATCTGATTAGCGACGGCAACAGCTTGTTTTGGATCGCACGCGTCGTCCGCGAAATGGAGTGCTAATTTTTCACCGTTAATGCCCCCTTGCGCATTGATGTCGGTGATGGCCTGTTGGGCGCCGTGTTTCATTTGTTCGCCGAGAAAAGCATTCTCGCCCGTCGTGGGCCCGGCCAGGCCGATCATAATCTCAGCTTGGGCTGAGCCTCCGAAAAGGAGGCCAGCCAAGATAATTCCGGATGCAGCGAGCTTTATCATTGATCAGTCTCCGCGTAAGTCCCGTTATGCCAGCGATATATAACAAAATTAGTGCCGGCAATGTCACCCTTCGCATCAAAGGTTAGCGGGCCGATCACGGTGGACACGGGAGATGAGCGCAGAGCCCCGGCCACCTTCGCTGGATCCTTGCCGGCCCGCTTGATACCGACAGCTATTGCTTGAACAGCGGCATAAGTGTTGAGCGTATATCCCTCGGGCTCGATGCCGTTTTTCTGCATGGCCGCGACGACGGATCTGGCTTCGGAGCGATTCCGCTGATCGGGGCTGTAACTCATGAGGACGCCCTCGCCGTCGGATCCCGTTATTGCCCAGAATTGGTTCGTCATAATCGCGTCCCCGCCAATAACCTGAAAACGCGCCCCTTGCGCCTTCATTTGCCGGGCAATCAGACCGACCGAGGTTGGGT
>JALYJG010000016.1:3755-16413 GCA_030775365.1 Pseudomonadota bacterium | reverse complement strand
CCTGCTCGGCAGCATCGATTTATAACATTTTGGCGGCGGGTTTGTTGACATCGGTCTATCGCTCTTGTCGGGGAAAAGATGAGAAAGAGTTTCAAACTTACGGGCGCTTTATACACTTGTCGAGAGGCTAAAAAGCGGAGGTTCAAATTGCGCTCTCGCGTCACACAAGCTATTTTGCCGCCAATCGAATTCAGGACTTTTTGGGAGTTATCATGACCGCAGCACAATGGGTTTACGCGTTTGGTGAAGGCAAGGCGGAGGGTCGTGCCGATATGCGCAATCTGCTGGGCGGCAAAGGGGCTGGCCTTGCGGAAATGTGCAACCTTGGCTTGCCCGTGCCGCCTGGCTTCACGATTACGACGGAGGTGTGCACGTATTATTATGGGCATGGCCAGACCTATCCCGGGGAATTGAAACTTCAGGCGACGCGCGCCATGGCGGAGGTCGAACGCATCATGGGATCGAAATTCGGCGATGCGCAAAACCCGCTTCTTGTTTCGGTTCGTTCAGGCAGTCGGGCTTCGATGCCGGGCATGATGGACACGGTTTTGAATCTTGGCCTTAACAGCGAGACTGTCGAAGGGCTGAAAGCCCGCAGCCGGGATGTGCGTTTCGCCTATGACAGCTATCGTCGCTTTATCCAGATGTACAGCGTGGTCGTGCTCGGTATTCCTCATCATAAATTCGAGGCCGTTATCGACGACATCAAACGTGCCCGGGGTTACGTGCGCGACACCCAGATGAAAGCGGAAGACTGGAAGCAGGTCGTCGAGGGTTACCTGGCCGTCGTCGAAAAAACCCAAGGAAAACCTTTTCCTCAGGACGTGCAGGAACAATTGTGGGGCGCCATTGGAGCCGTGTTCGGCTCATGGATGAACCAGCGCGCCATCACCTATCGCCGTTTAAACGATATTCCGCATGAATGGGGCACGGCCGTCAACGTCCAAGCGATGGTGTTCGGCAATATGGGCGATGACTGCTGCACAGGGGTGGCCTTTACGCGAAACCCCGCGACGGGCGAAAACACCTTTTATGGGGAATATCTTGTGAATGCGCAGGGGGAAGATGTGGTGGCCGGTATCCGCACCCCCCAGCATCTGACAATTAAGGGCAAAAAGGAAAATCAGTCCGACCTTCCGTCGATGGAAGAAGTTATGCCCAATGTCTTTGGGCAGTTGAACGAGGTGCGGCTCAAGCTGGAGAACCATTACCGCGATATGCAGGACATCGAATTCACGGTGCAGCAGGGCAAGCTCTACATGCTGCAAACGCGGACCGGTAAGCGGACCGCGGCTGCCGCCATCAAGATCGCCGTAGACATGGTTGCCGAGGGGCTTATCGATAAGCCCCAAGCGATCAAGCGAATTACCCCTTCCTCGCTTGATCAACTCCTCCATCCCACGCTCGATCCGAAAGCCAAGAAGCAGATTATCGCGAAAGGACTTCCGGCATCTCCAGGAGCGGCATCTGGCCGTGTAGTGTTCAATTCCAACGAGGCCGAAAGCCTCGCCGGGCGCGGGCAGAACGTCATTCTTTGCCGCATCGAAACGAGCCCGGAGGATATTCACGGCATGCATGCGGCCAAAGGCATTATCACGAGCCGCGGCGGTATGACGAGCCATGCGGCGGTGGTTGCGCGCGGCATGGGCCGGTCTTGCGTCGCGGGCGCGGGGGATTTGCATATCGACTATGCCAAGCAGAGCATGACCGTTAAGGGCATTCACGTCAAAGCCGGAGATACCTTAACTATCGATGGCTCGACCGGTGAAATCATGCTGGGAGAGGTGCCGACGGTTCAGCCTGAGCTATCGGGCGACTTTGCTGCCCTCATGAGTTGGGCCGACGGCATGCGGCGCATGCGCGTGCGCGCCAATGCCGAGACCCCACTTGACGCTCGGACGGCGCGTAAATTTGGTGCCGAAGGCATCGGGCTGTGCCGCACCGAACATATGTTTTTCGATGCCGATCGCATCATAGCGATGCGCGAGATGATCGTGGCGGATGACGAGAAGGGTCGGCGCAAGGCCCTCGCCAAGCTTGAGCCCATGCAAACGAGAGATTTTGTCGAACTCTTTACGATCATGGAAGACTTGCCGGTAACAATTCGGCTCCTGGATCCGCCATTGCACGAATTTCTGCCAAAAACCGAAGCGGAGATGCTGGATGTTGCGCGCGGCGCTGGCACGACCATTGAGAAGGTCAAGAAGCGGGCCGACCGCTTGCATGAGGCAAACCCAATGTTGGGGCATCGCGGCTGCCGTCTTGGCATATCCTATCCCGAAATCTACGAGATGCAGCTGCGCGCCATTTTCGCGGCCGCGGCGATCCGGCAGAAAGAGGGACATACTGTTACGCCCGAGATCATGATACCTCTCATAGCGACGCGCAAAGAGCTCGAAATCCTCAAAGCTATGGTCGACAGGGTCGCATCGGAGGTCGGCGCGAGCACCGGCACCGCATTAAAATATCTGACGGGCACGATGATTGAGCTACCGCGTGCCGCGTTAAGGGCCGCTGAGATTGCTGAACTAGCCGAGTTCTTTAGCTTTGGCACGAATGATCTAACGCAGACGACATTCGGCCTCAGCCGCGACGATGCGGCAGCTTTCTTGCCGGATTACTATGCGGCCAACGTTTTGGAGAACGATCCGTTCGCGACCCTCGATGTTGAAGGCGTGGGAGAACTCATCAAACTGGCCGTGGAACGCGGACGGACGACGCGTCCGGATATTAAGCTCGGCATTTGCGGCGAGCATGGCGGTGATCCTAATTCAGTCAAATTCTGTGAAAGCGCTGGGCTCGATTATGTCTCTTGCTCCCCTTATCGCATACCCATCGCCAAGCTCGCAGCTGCGCAAGCCGCAATCGAGGGAGAAGCGGACCTGGCTGAGCGGCGGAACGCGGCTTAGCCGAATTGAAGAGGCCAGAACTCAGGTTGGCAACGGGTCAGCGTTGCGCGAGTTATGCGCGTGTCAGGGGTCCACCGCCCGTACGCCCGCGACCGCCGCCCCCGCCTGGGAGGAAAGGATTAATCGCGCCCCCGATCGCGTTACCAGCGCCGCGTACACCGCCTGCGAGCTGACCGACGCCGGTATTGGTGACGAGAGCCTGAACCGCACCGAGATCGCGTTCGAGAACGGCGGAGTTACCCACTTCTGCACCCCCGATACCGTTCGCGCCCATCCACTGCATTGCCGTGTCGGGCAGGCGCGTTATGAGCTGAAATGCATTGCTTGCCATGGATACGACGAGCAAGACATAAATGACGCTATACATGAGGCGCGCAGCCGTGTAGTGCCCGTGATTGAGGCCGCCAGTGCCGGCCACAGCCACCGAGAACAAGGCGTTCATAATCGATACGCCGATGAAGAAAATCAGCAAACCGCAGAGGAGCCCGAAAACCATCAAGGTCGGCCGCAAGAACACTTGAAAAATAAAGAAGTAAGCCGCCTTGCCCGTGCTGCCGGGCAGTCCATCACCTTCCGGGTTCAAATGGGCAAGCGCAATCAAAGGAACAGCAATGACGGCCTCCAGCATCGCGACAACCCAAGTGAGCGCACCAAACATGAAGGAGATGAAAGGAACGAGCGGAACATAAAAGCCCATCAAAAAGCCCATCGTAAAGAATACGCCGCCCAATAACATCATCAACGACCCGGCCGCAGTTCCGAGCGCGCCCACGCCGTGCAGAACTGTTTTCGTCATAGACATGTCGTCCTGTTCTTGGCGCTTCGTCGCTCCTTCAAGAATTGAAGACACCCCGGCTAAGCCGATGCCGTAGTCCAGTAATGTATAGGCGGTATTAAGGTTGGCCTGTCCGAACGCCGCAACCTCAGCCAGCGGATTTGCTCCGGTAAACTGAATGCCCAGGAGATTCTGCTGACCGGGAGCCGTTGGAGTTGCGTGCCAGACCCCGTTCAGCTGCGCCACATGGTCAATAATCCAAAACAGACAGTCAACCGCGTGCTTGGCCGAGCACGTATTCAAGGGACCGCCCTGGGGGAGCTCTTCGGCTGAAGTTTCCTCTTGTTGCTGCAGTGTTGGACCTACCGGCGCCACGGTGAGGTCGGTAAAAGTATCGAACCAATGGTTCATTTCGATAAGATGGCCATGGACTTTCTTATAGATGTCGACGAGGGTCGCGTCATCGACCTGATCCGTGTCGCCATTGGTATTATAGTAACTGTTTAAGATCACAACGCTGCCGAGCATCGGTGGCTGCGTGACAACGAGGCCATCCTCGCCAGCATTAAAAACGTCATCCTGCATGCGGGCTATACGGTTAAACCAAGCGCCGGCTGTTATCCAGCCTCCTTGCTCAAACGTGTTGACGGCGGCTTGTACGTCGGTGGCGTTGCCGACGACGGCGCCGTCAACAGCGGCCGTCACAGCCTCCTGATAGTCCTTTACAAGCTTGTTGATGTCGGCTCCCGCTGGAGGCGCGGTGGGGCCCCCTTCGTTGTCGTAATTCGGATTCCAAGTCGTATTTGGCACGAAATAGGAAACACCCAGTTGCCCGGCTTGTTGGAACGAGTTTTGCGCTGCGGCGAAGGTCGCCTGATGGGCGTTAAAAATCGCTTGAACAATGCCCTGCCCATAAGCGGTCTGACCCACAAAGCTCGGATCGAAATATTGTGGCGCCTCTGGAATACTATAGGAGCCGCACATATGCAGGTCTTCAAAGTAGGTATTCGTAAACGTATATTTTTTTGCGCCGTTGGCCTGCACGACGTACCATGGGGCCTTCGCCGGGGCCGGAGGCGCCAGCGGATCTATACCCTGGGGATCCTCAACCGCTAGACCCGGTACAGGGTATGAGTTTTGGATTGCTAGCGGGTTGCCGTAGTTAGTTTGAACATAAGAATTAAAGGCCCATTCGCATGCATACATATTGACCATGTCCAAGACCATCTTACGGACCGGCGCAACTGGAGGCGGTACATAGGTGAAGTTGTCGTTCTTGAGTGCCTCGGCGAATTGAAACCACACCTGGCTCGCCATGCCCGAGCCCCATTGTGCAATCGCAATCGCGATGATTTGCCCCGAATTCAAGCCGACTGAGGGATTGGCACAACCGACAGGTCCGCCGCCCCCGGTGGGTACAAGCAATCCCACGGCAAACACAAGACGAATGGGTGCCCACACCTGGTTGCCGCGCTGCCCCATCACCTGGCCATGATGCGCGGTTTCGACCGTCATCCAAGCCAGATGGTAGAAAAGCACCATCGCCGCAATAATCAAAATAGCGTCACTGTAGAAACCGAGAGCGGTATAAAGACCGCACTGGATAATATTCGATGTCAGAATGGACGAGCCATTTTCAGCCATAAGGCCGTTAATGGGCAGGCCGAGAAACAGGTAGTTGATGAATTGCTGGGCAAGATCGACGCTGGCGGGGCCGTTGCCACCAGGGGCCGTAAAAAATACCACGGCCGCGTGGGCGTGGCCCGTGAACATCGAGAAGAAAGCGATAAAGGCAATAAGAGCCGTGAAAATCATAATGCCGACCGCACCAAAAAAGAAGAGGACTTGGGGGAGGCCTTTTTCCGTGAACGAAAGCCGATCCCATCCTGTGCGAATGACGTAAGGTAACGTCAGCCGCACCTTACTTCCCCGCTCGAGCGCAGGATGATCGCGCGGAAACAAGCCGTTCATTACAAACAGCATAGCCACGAGATTCACAAAAGCTGTTACCGTATCGCGCAAGGGGCGGATGCTTGAGCCGATATCCGGGATGAAAAGAGTGGAAAACGTCGAACGACGTTTGGTTGGGGGAGGTTCCGTCGAGTTTTGCTTCAGAAGCATGCCGATCCTAATCCCGCTAATTTTTCGCTTCGTCCTCAGAAATATTCGCTAATTTTGGGGTAATTTAGTTAACGAAGCCTGAATTTCCAGTTCATTCCTATGCCGGAATCATCAGCCAATAATCTAGCACAGCCTTTGTCTTTATACAATCATCGTCCGGGATGCTTGGGGGGCAGGCGTCAAATGCCCGTCCGTGTCGGGCGCGCTCGATGGGACAGAGGACCTCTTTCCGGTCAAAGGCGCTTTGGCGGCGGGAGGCGGGCTGCGATCCTCGGTGCGAACGATCGGCTCGCCCCGCAATATGGCCTGCACTTCGTCGCCCGAGAGCGTCTCATATTCCAGCAAAGCCATAGCGATCTTGTGCAAATCGTCGACGTGAGTGGTAAGGATTTTCCGCGCCTGGTTTCCGGCCTCCTCGATGAGCCGCCGTACCTCGCTGTCGATAAGCTGCGAGGTCGCCTCCGAGATATTTTGCTGCTGCGCGACCGAATGGCCCAGGAACACTTCCTGCTCGTTCGGGTTGTATCGGACGGGCCCAAGCTTATCGGACATGCCGAATTCCATAACCATGCGCCGTGCGAGGCCTGTTGCCTGCGAGATGTCGCTCGAAGCGCCGGTCGTGACGTTATCTTTGCCAAAGATAAGCTCTTCGGCCGCCCGCCCGCCGAACATCATCGCCAGTTTCGAGGTTAGTTCGGTCACGGTGAGGCCGTATTTGTCGCGTTCCGGAAGGTTCATGGTCACGCCAAGCGCACGGCCGCGCGGAATTATCGTAATCTTGTGCAGAGGATCACTTTGCGGCATATGAAGGCCAACAAGTGCATGACCGCCTTCGTGATAGGCTGTAAGCTTCTTTTCATCGTCGGTCATAGCCATGGAACGCCGCTCTGCGCCCATCATGACCTTATCTTTGGCCATCTCGAACTCGTGCATGCCGACAGCTGTCTTATTGGCGCGCGCCGCCATCAATGCCGCTTCGTTGATGAGGTTTGAAAGATCGGCTCCCGAGAAGCCGGGGGTGCCGCGCGCGATGACGCGGGGTTCAACATCGGACGCCAAAGGCACCTTACGCATATGGACTTTAAGGATTTTTTCGCGGCCCAGAATGTCTGGGTTAGGCACGACAACCTGTCGGTCGAAACGTCCCGGTCGGAGCAGCGCCGGATCGAGAACGTCCGGGCGGTTTGTAGCCGCGATTAGAATGACGCCTTCATTGGCCTCAAAGCCATCCATTTCAACAAGCAATTGATTGAGGGTTTGCTCGCGCTCATCATTGCCACCGCCGAGACCGGCGCCGCGATGACGCCCCACCGCATCAATCTCATCAATGAAGATAATGCAGGGCGCGTGCTTTTTCCCCTGTTCAAACATGTCGCGAACACGCGATGCGCCTACGCCAACAAACATTTCAACGAAATCGGAGCCTGAAATCGTGAAGAACGGAACGCTCGCTTCGCCGGCAACGGCCCGCGCAATCAGCGTCTTGCCGGTTCCCGGGGGGCCCACGAGCAGCACACCCTTCGGGATCTTGCCGCCGAGCTTCTGAAATTTCTGCGGATCGCGCAGGAAATCGACCACCTCTTGCAGCTCCTGCTTGGCCTCATCGACGCCGGCGACATCCTCGAATGTCACTTTGCCCGTCTTTTCAGTAAGCATACGGGCGCGGCTTCTTCCAAAGCCCATCGCCCGGCCGCCACCACCCTGCATCTGGCGCATAAAGAAGACCCAAACGCCCACGAGTAAAAGCATCGGCGCCCAATTGATCAGGAAAGTCCAAAATGTCGGAGCGTCCTTGTCATCGGGGTGAGCTGTAACCTTGACGCCCTTGGCCAGCAGGCGATCCGTGATGTTAGTATCTTCAGGAAGGTAGGATGCGAAGGCGACGCCACCCTCGGTCAGGTGGCCGCTGGCAATATGGCCCTTGATATCGACATCCGCCACTTTGCCTTCCTGGACGCGTGCCATAAAGTCGCTGAAGGGCATCATGCTTTGAAGAGGGGTGCCGTTGGGTCCCTGGAACATGCCAAAAAGCATCGTCAACAGCAGACCGATAACGATCAACAACGCGATATTTTTAACGAGATTATTCAAAACATTAGCCTTTCGGCGACCGGCGGGCCGCTCAAGTGCAAGGCGATTTTAAGCTTCAGCGCAATGCACCATGATGGATGATCAGGATAAAGATATAGTAAACATTCCGAGACTTGCAACCACTCGAGCCTTGATTTCGGGATCGAGACAGACACCATACCAAGCCCTATAATGTGTCATCCTTATTGTGCGGGGCCAAGCACATTATTTGGTTTAGGATACCAGAAATAATGGGTCAAAATTATGTCAAAAACACATAACTTCAAAACAGCCATTCTGCCGGCTTTGGATCGGCAGCGGCTCGACAGGGTCCTGGTCGCTGCCTGGGCCGAGATCATCCCTGCGCTTTCGCGCGCCCGCCTTCAGAAATTGATCGAAGGCGGGCGTGTAACCCTCTGGGGCAAAGCGGTTTTCGACTCCAGTCGCAAGGTTAAAACAGGGGAGATATATCAGCTAAGTCTACCGCCGCCCGAGAAGGCAGAGCCGGAAGCGCAGGCCATTGAGCTTAAAGTGCTGCATGAAGATAAGGATGTCCTTGTGATTGATAAACCGGCCGGCATGGTCGTTCATCCGGCCCCCGGCAATCGCGACCGCACTCTTGTCAACGCCTTGTTGTCGCATTGTGGGGAAAGCCTAAGTGGCATCGGCGGCGTTGCGCGACCCGGTATCGTACACAGGCTCGATAAGGAGACGAGTGGCCTCATGGTCGTGGCGAAAAACGATCTCGCGCACCAAAATCTTACAAGCCAATTTTCCGACCGAAGTCTAAGTCGGGTTTATCACGCGATCATCTGGGGTAACCCCATGCCAGGACAAGGCAGTGTGGAGGGCACCATCGGGCGCCATCCGCGCGACAGGAAGAAAATGGCGGTGACCGCCAAGGGGCGCTATGCGCTGACGCATTACAAGGTCTTAAAGACTTATGGGCTTGCAAGCCTCGTGGAGTGCAGGCTAACGACGGGCCGGACCCATCAGATCCGCGTGCATATGGCGCACAAAAAACATCCTGTGGTGGGCGACGGCGTATATGGGGGAAAAAAGATCCATGCCCCTGGCCCGCTTGCCGAGCGTCTCCGGTTGTTTCCGCGTCAGGCCCTCCATGCGACCGAGCTAAAATTTCTGCATCCACGTACGGGACGGCCCATGCATTTCAAGTCGAAATTCCCAAAAGATATTGCGGCTCTGCTTGCTCAACTCGAACAGAAATGACTTTTTACGGCGCTTCTCTTCGGTTTCGAGGCCTTCCTGTCATTCTGCTCCCATTCGGCGCCAATATGAGGCGCTTCAGCGGAGTTTCTCCGGCCCGCGGCGGATCTTACCGCAAAAACACGCCCTCTCCTTAGCTATACCAGTAAAATTAGGTCACAAAATTGCCTTAGAACCTGTTAATAAGAAGGCCATGAGCGCTCCGATCCGAAATCTGCCCGCCCTGCACGGCGAAGGCAATCTCGCCCTCTATCTGCGTGAGATCCGCAAATTCCCGCTCCTCGACAAGGACGAGGAGTATATTCTGGCGCGGTCGTGGAAGGAACACGGGGATCTCGATGCCGCCCATAAGCTCGTTACGAGCCATCTTCGGCTCGTTGCCAAGATTGCGCGTGGCTATCGCGGCTACGGTCTGCCGCTGGCGGATCTGATCGCAGAAGGAAACGTCGGGATGATGCAGGCCGTTAAGCGGTTCGACCCGGAGCGTGGTTTCCGTTTAGCCACCTATGCGATGTGGTGGATACGGGCATCCATCCAAGAATACATCTTGCACTCGTGGTCCTTGGTAAAAATCGGCACGACGGCGGCGCAGAAAAAGCTCTTTTTCAATTTGCGCCGGCTGAAAGGCGAGATGAAGGCGATTGACGACGGCGATTTGTCGGCCGAGCAGGTTCGCGAAATTTCTGAAACGCTCTCAGTGCCTGAAGAAGATGTTATCAACATGAACCGTCGCCTCGCCGGCGGTGATCAGTCGCTTAATGCGGCCATCAGTCGAGATGGCGAAGGGGATGGCGAATGGCAAGACTGGCTGGTCGATCCCAACGAAGGGGTCGAAACGCGCCTCGGTAATAGCCAGGAAAGCGATCGTCGTCACGTTATGCTCACCAAAGCCATGGATGGCCTCAACCCGCGGGAGCGAGAGATCATAACCGCCCGTCGGCTTAGCGACGACCCGGCGACGTTGGAAGATCTATCCCAGCGTCTCGGAGTCAGTCGTGAGCGCATCCGCCAGATTGAAGTGCGGGCTTTCGAGAAGCTGCAAAAAAACATCCGACGGACGGCCGAGCAGGAAAATCTTCTGCCAACGGCCTAGGTTTTTGGGCTCATTTGCGCCTCTACCCGAATCAGCTGTGTTGGTGTAGTCCGTGCTGATGGATCCACACGTTTCCGAGCAGCTCGACAAAGTCCTCGCCCTGGCCGACTCCTCATTTGATGCGGAGGCGGTCGTTGCCGTTCGCAAGGCTCGGCAGATGCTGTCGCGCGACGGGCTCAGTTTCTCCGACCTCGCCCGGGCTGCCTCGGCCCGGCCACGCCCCAAAGGATTTGGGATCTTTTCGAGCCCCCAGCAAGCGCAGTTGGAAACCCAAATCCTGCAGCTTCGCCAACGCCTGGACGATCTGCATCTCGATGTGCAGGCCCAGAATATCCAGCTCGAATTCTGGAGCCGAAGGGCGGGGGAGCTCGAACAAAACTTCCGCCAGGCCCGCCTTGAAGCCGAGCGTTGGCGCCAGCTCGCGCGTGATACGGTCGAAAAGCTGTGGAATTTGGGCCGTGAGGTCGGCATCGATGAACTGTCATCCGGCCCCGCCGCCAGCGTTGCCGCGCGCGATAGCAAAACTGCTTGAATTAAGCCTTCAAATCTACCAATTTCACCCCGGCCAAGCCTGCGGCAGGCCTTTCGTCTGCCGTAAAGCCGGGCCGGCTTTGCGTTGAGCGCGAAGGACGTGGAAGGAGAAATATGAAAAACGTTGCAGTGGTAGGCGCCCAGTGGGGCGATGAGGGCAAAGGAAAAATAGTCGATTGGCTCTCGCATCGCGCCGATGTGGTCGTCCGTTTCCAGGGCGGTCACAATGCGGGTCATACCCTTGTCATCGACGGCACGGAATACAAACTCAGCCTGCTTCCTTCGGGCGTGGTGCGCCCGGGTAAATTGTCGGTGATCGGCAATGGCGTCGTCGTCGATCCGTGGCATCTGCTCAAGGAGATCGAGACCGTCCGTGCAAAGGGCGTTGAGATTTCACCGGCAAGTCTCATCATCGCCGAAAACTGCGTGCTAATCCTGCCGCTGCACGGCGTTCTCGATCGAGCACGCGAGGAGGCGCGGGGTCCTAATAAGATCGGTACGACCGGGCGCGGCATAGGCCCCGCCTACGAAGACAAGGTCGGCCGACGCGCCATTCGCTTGTGCGATCTCGCCGAGCCCGCCATCCTGCGCGCTAAAATCGACATGCTTTTGCAACACCACAACGTCCTACTCCGAGGCTTTGGCCAGCCAGAAGTGGATGCAACGGGCCTGCACAAGGACCTCATGGAGGTCGCGCCTAAGATTCTTCCCTATTCGGCACCGGTATGGAAACGCCTCGAAGACATTCGGCGTGAAGGCCAATTGGTGCTTTTCGAAGGCGCCCAAGCCGCCATGCTCGATGCCGACCACGGTACTTACCCGTTTGTGACGTCCAGCACGACGTTAGCCGCCTGCGCGGCTTCGGGCTCGGGCGTCGGCATCAAGACCGTTGGGCGCGTGCTCGGCATTGCTAAGGCTTACACGACGCGCGTGGGATCCGGCCCTTTCCCGACCGAGGACAAAGGCGAAGTCGGCGAGCTGCTCGGCTCGCGCGGCAAGGAATTCGGCACCGTGACGGGACGCAAGCGCCGCTGCGGCTGGTTTGACGCGGTCATGGTCCGCCAGGCCGTCAAGGTTGGCGGTATTGATGGCATAGCGCTCACGAAGCTCGACATTCTGGACGCGTTTCAGGAATTGAAAATTTGCCGCGCTTACAAGCTCCGCGGCAAAGAAATTGACTATCTGCCGGCCGGTCAAGCGGACCAGGCTGCCGTTGAACCCATTTACGATCTCTGCCCCGGCTGGGAGGAAAGCACCCGGGGGGCCCGTTCCTGGGCTCAGCTTCCGGCCCGCGCCATCAAGTATATCCGGCGTATCGAGGAGATGATCGAAGCGCCCGTCACACTATTGTCGACGAGCCCCGAGCGTGAAGACACGATCCTCATGCGGGATCCTTTCGCCGATTAATGATCGATTGCCTGACCTTTCGTCCCCCGCTATAAACAGCTCAACGTAGTCACCCGAGGTTTTTAATATGCCCCAATCTGCCGCTGCCCAACGTTCGACGCCTTCGCAGGATTTCAAGGTCAAGGATATGAGCCTCGCCGAGTGGGGCCGCAAGGAAATCAACCTGGCTGAGACCGAAATGCCCGGACTTATGGCCGTGCGCGAGGAATATGGAGCTTCCAAGCCTCTCAAGGGCGCCCGCATCGTTGGCTGCCTGCATATGACCATTCAGACGGCCGTGCTAATTGAGACGCTGACCGATCTCGGCGCATCGGTGCGCTGGTCCTCCTGCAATATATTTTCGACGCAAGACCACGCCGCCGCGGCGATCGCGGCGGCCGGTATTCCTGTCTTCGCCTGGAAAGGCATGAGCGATGAAGAATATTGGTGGGCGATCGACCAGACGGTCACCGGACCGGACAATTGGGCCCCGAACATGCTGCTCGACGATGGGGGCGGCCTCACCGTTCGCATGCATGAGAAGTA
>JALYJG010000016.1:0-3745 GCA_030775365.1 Pseudomonadota bacterium | reverse complement strand
ACGTTCGCGGCGTTTCCGAGGAAACGACGACCGGCGTTCATCGCCTATATGACATGGTGGCCAAGGGCACGTTAAAAATTCCCGCCTTCAACGTCAATGACAGCGTCACGAAGTCCAAATTTGATAACCTGTATGGCTGCCGCGAGAGTCTGGTGGACGCTATCCGCCGCGCGACAGACGTTATGTTGGCGGGCAAGGTCGCCGTTGTCGCCGGCTATGGCGATGTCGGCAAAGGCTCGGCAGCGTCTCTTCGCAACGCAGGTGCGCGGGTGATGGTCACGGAGATTGATCCTATCAACGCGCTGCAGGCCGCCATGGAAGGTTTCCAGGTTGTGACCATGGAAGATGCAGCCCCTGTTGCCGACATTTTCGTGACCGCCACAGGTAATCTCGATGTCATTACGCTCGAGCATATGCGCAAAATGAAAGACAGGGCGATTGTCTGCAATATCGGGCATTTCGATTCCGAAATTCAGATCGATGCGCTACGCAATCTCAAATGGGACGAAATCAAGCCCCAAGTCGATGAGGTCACGATGGCCGATGGCAAGCGCTTGATCGTCCTGGCGAAGGGCCGGCTTGTAAATCTGGGTTGCGCCATGGGCCACCCGAGCTTTGTCATGAGCGCCTCATTCACCAATCAGGTGATGGCGCAAATCGAGCTTTGGCAGAACCACGGCAAGTATGAACGCCAAGTCTATATTCTGCCGAAGACTTTGGACGAAAAAGTCGCCCGTCTGCATTTGGCCAAGATCGGCGTGAAGCTTACGACCCTTTCAAAGGCGCAAGCGGATTACATTGGCGTGCCTGAGCAGGGGCCGTTCAAGCCTGAGCGGTATCGCTACTAAGGCCGTTGCCACCTTTCCTTCAGCCCTCCGGCCTTGCACGCTTGGCTTTTAGCGGGCCTCGTTGGAATTGTCGCGGCGATGATGCTTAGGCGCTTCAATTGGAATATCTGCGCCGGGCGAGCATGCGGACGCCTGCTTCGGCGGGGTTGTGGAAAAAATTCTAGCCTTCGGAAAAATTGCGGAAATAGGCTCGCACATCCTCGATGCTCGCCGCGGCCGAGAGAAGCAGTATGAGGGCAACCCGCGCCTGGCGTCCATTCAGGAAGCCTGCCGGTATGAGTCCCCGCCGCATGAGGTCTGTCTCCCCGCCGATAAAAGCGTATGAGTCGTAAAAAGTTTCGCCTTCGCCCGCCCGGCTGGCGAACACGACAGGGCGTTCGGCAGCTAGTTTTTGAAGGTCATCGACAACGTCCTCGGCGACATGGCCGACCCCGGTCATATTAAGAACGAGGCCCGGGGTGCTGGGAGGATTGAAGGTCGCGATAATAGCTTTGCTAAAAAAGATCCCTGTCTCGACCAGAGGAACGGCCGGCCTTCCCTTGCCGAGCTGAAGTCGGGGCGCTTTCCATGCAGGCTGGAGGAAAAATCTTACCCGATCCTCGGCTATCCACCCCAAAGGACCACGCGATGTGAAGGCGCTTGGAAGAAAGCTATGCGATTTCTGGGTGAACTCCGCGGCATGAATTTGGTCATTCATGACGATCAGCACGCCTTTGCCGCGGCTCGACGGATGAGCGGCGACCCGACAAGCCGTCAGAATGTTCGCCGGGCCGTCCGAGCCAGGAAACCCGGCCTTGCGCATGGCGCCCGTGATCACGACTGTCTTCGGCACGTTCAGTAGAAGCGAAAGAGCAAAAGCGGTCTCTTCAAGCGTGTCGGTGCCGTGGGTTACGACGACGCCGTCTGCCTCGGCGGCGGCCTTTTCGACCGCGGCCACAAGGACAGAAAAATCATCGAGGCTCAAACTGGAGCTTGGCTTGGCTAAAACGTCGCGGCCCTCGACCTCGGCGATGTCCTGGACTTGCGGAATCGAGTCAAGCAAGGCGCTGGCTCCCAATTTTGCCACGCCCTCGGCTCCGATCGAAATTGTACCGCCCATCGTCAAAAGAATAATTCTAGGTTTACGCATTACACGGCCCGCCGTTCGTTTTGTGGCGCCGCATGATCCAAGGCCTTAAGCTCATCCACAACCACATCCATGTGCATGCTATGTGATCCTTTGACCGTCACGACGTCACCGGCGCGCACGGCCTTGGTGACGTGGGGCACGAGCCCGGCGCTGTTGTCCGCATGAAACTTGGGAACGGTCTCCGGCAAGGCCTCGAAGAGATGCCGCATCATCTCGCCGCAGGTGAAGACCATGTCGATATGGGCGTCCGTGATGTCTTTTATAAGATCCGCATGCAGCGAGGGTGACGACGCTCCGAGCTCTTTCATATCGCCAAGAACGAGAATACGTCGCCCTTGCGGACCGGGCATCATCTGGCCGAGCACCCGTAAGGCAAAACGTACCGCAACGGGGCTGGCGTTATAGCTCTCGTCAATCAAGGTAAAGTTGCCGTCGCTGATCGTGACGGTCTGTATGACCCCGCGACCTTTCGGCTGACGGTAGTGGGCCAGGACCGCGGCGCAGGCGTTTAAATCAGCGCCCGCAGTCACGGCGGCAAGCAATGCGCCGATCGAGTTCAAAGCGACGTGCAACCCCGGAACCCCCAGCCTGTATTCGATCCTGCGGCCGAGGATCTCGGCCTTGATCAGGCTACTTTCGACCTCTTCAATGCATTCCAGAATGCGGCCATCGGCCTTACCGTCCCGACCAAAGCCAAGAATTTTCTTTAGCCCGCTCGTTTTGCCGGCCGCGGCCAGGCGCACGAATTGCCCGTTGTCACGGTTGAGTACGGCCGTTCCGTCCGATGTCATGCCGGAAAAGATTTCGGCTTTCGCATCCGCAATTGCTTCGACGGAATCAAAGTACTCGAGATGAACGGCCTCAATGGTCGTGATGAAGGCAACATCCGGGCGCACCTGTTGCGATAGCGGCCCGAGCTCACCGGCATGGTTCATGCCCATCTCAAAAACACCGTAAAGGGCTCCCGCGGGTAGACGAGCAAGCGACAACGGAACGCCCCAGTGATTGTTCAGGCTGCCTTCATTGGCGTAAGTATCCCCGACTTCGTTGAGCATCAGGCGAAGCATTTCCTTGCTGCCGGTTTTGCCGACCGAACCTGTGACAGCTATGATCCGAGCATGCGACCGCTTGCGGCCGGCCCGCCCGAGTTCCTGCAAAGCCTTGAACGTATCCTCGACAAGAATGAGATGCGCTTTGGCCGGCGCTTGCGAGGGTTGGCGCGAAACGATTGCAGCTGCCGCCCCAGCCGCAAAAGCGGCGGCAATAAAGTCGTGGCCGTCATGGTCCGGGCCCTCGAGCGCAATGAACAAATCGCCCTCTTTGGTCGTGCGGCTATCGATTGAAACGCCATGAGCCGTCCATGTTTGTTCATGCAGGCAGTGCCCATGCACGGCACGGATCACATCCTCGGCTTTCCAAATCAATTGTACGGTCATCGTCCTAAAACCTTTCGTGCAACATCGGCATCGTCAAATGGCAAAACTGTATCGCCCACAATCTGCCCACTTTCATGGCCCTTGCCGGCAATCACCAAGACATCGTTGGCGCCGAGCCGCTCAATTGCCTCTCGGATGGCGGTGGCCCGGTCGCCCACTTCCGTCAGGTCTGTGCCGGGCCTGCAGCCCGCCAGAACCTGTGCCCGGATGGAGGCCGGGTCTTCGCGGCGGGGGTTATCATCGGTTACAATGACCCAGTCCGCAAGACGCTGCGCGATCTCGCCCATAAGGGGGCGTTTGCCACTGTCGCGGTTGCCGCCGCAGCCGAAGAC
>JALYJG010000015.1:9061-16427 GCA_030775365.1 Pseudomonadota bacterium | reverse complement strand
ATATCAACGGTTGCGATTCGGCAATTTCGACCCGGCAACCGAGGCCAACGCCTTCGAGCGCCGCAAAAGGCAGCAGCAGCGCCTTTCCCTCGCGGAAGCCGACGACCTCGCAGAGCACGCGGCGTTGGCCCCGGGCGAGTACGTGGCAGCGATCCCCGACCGAAAGATGATGCTCAATGCCCGCGACTTCGATCAACAACCCTTGCACGCCAGTTACGCGCCCGAAGACGCGATGCGATGCGATGGCTTCAATGCGGCCGAGCAGATGAGACGTATCGGTTGACATGAGACGAAGAGTAGATGATTTTTCGCCAGGTTCAAAGAACCTCCCTTCCGCCGACAACCTTACGGTGAAATCATGAAAACAAGCACTTTCGGCCTGGCTTTAATTGTTGTCCTGGCGGCGGTTCTCCCGTGTCGGGCGGAAACGCTCGACGACGATTCGATCAAGAAGCTTTATGCCGACACGAAGGCGGCTATCCACGATCCCGATAAGACACGTGAATTGATGGAGACTAGGCTCGACGAGAATTTTACCTCGCGATCCAACATGACCCGGTCCATGGCTGGTACACCGCCGCAAACGGCCACCGAGACGAAGAGCAAAAGCCAAGCCATCGAGGCCGAGATTGGTGGCCTCAAGGAAGTGAACCTTGAAAGCTATGACAATGCCGTCGTTTCCATAAAATACGCACCCGACCGGAAATCGGCCATCGTCAATGATACCTCTACGGCGACCGGCACTGTTAATGCCCCGTCCCAGCCGGGTCAGGCGGCGGCTATCATTCGGTACACGGCCAAAGAGTCCTGCTCCAATACGCTGGCCCTCGTCGACGCACAAATCAAGATTATGCAATCCGACTGCAACGACCAGATTGTGTTCAAAAACTAGGGGCTTTAGACGCCTGTCTTGGCTTTCGTCACCATCTGCGCCGCTTCCTTGAGGCCCGCCGCCACGTTCTTGTCGTCGTGGAAAGTGTACGCGCCGTAATTGATTGTCAGGCCCAGCTTACAGCCGTGAATCTCGTCGAGCGCGTCGTGCAGCGCCTTGCCGAGTTGTTCGCCCTTTTTCCAGGCAAAGGCGTTGTCGCATCGTACGAGCAATACGCCGAACTCGTCGGGTGCCAGCCGTCCAACGATGTCCGATCCCCGCACATAACGGGTAAGGACACTACTGATCGATCGCAGCGCCGCGTTAACAACGGCCCTGCCATGCTGCGCGGCGACACTCTCGAGATTTTCAAAATCAAAGTAGAGGACGCTTGAGATACCGCCGTAACGTTCGTCGAAAGCGAGCATGCGCGCGACTTCGCGGTTAAATTCGGGGCGGGTCAGAACAGTGAGCGGTTCTTCCCCGCCAAGCTCCAGGGCGTGCAGCCGCTCTTCCAGAACGCGGGTTTTTTCTCGCGTATCGATCAGTTCACTGCGCAGCATGTTCCAGACGCGTCGCTGCTCAGGTGTCAGTGATGCGTCGGCTAGCCAGTCTATGGCAAGATCAAGCGGGGCAGTCATTTAGCGGGCTCCGAGGGCGTAGCTGTTGGCGCAGGCGTCACAACAAGTTTCTATCTCTTTCCTCAAAAACAGGTTAAGAGATTTAGGAAGGGGGAACGATATATGCCGCCAAAACGACCCAAAAATGCTGCAAAAGCCAACAAATCTCCAATTGTTAGCCTTGCCATGGGCAGCCAGTCCGATTGGGAGACCATGCAGTCGGCAGCCGAGGTCCTGACCGGATTCAGGGTCCCGTTTGAGACTTTGATCGTCTCCGCCCACCGCACCCCTCAGCGGCTGTTCTCCTTTGCCCTTTCGGCAGCGCCCCGTGGCATCCGAGTCATCATTGCTGGCGCCGGTGGTGCTGCCCATCTGCCGGGCATGATTGCCTCTCTGACGACGCTGCCTGTTTTCGGCGTTCCTGTTGTGAGCAAGTCGCTCGATGGGCTGGATAGTCTCCTTTCCATTTCGCAGATGCCGGCCGGGGTGCCGGTCGGAACGCTGGCGATAGGCAATGCGGGAGCCACGAATGCGGGCCTCCTGGCGGTATCGGTTCTGGCCTTACAGGACCCAGAATTGGCGGATCGGTTGCGCTCCTGGCGCTCCGCCCAAACGGCGTCGATCGCTGCAACGCCTCGCAAGACAAAGCGCGTCGGGAAATGAAAAGGTGGGCAGCGGCTGCTTTCTGTCCGCCGATGCCTCTTTGGGCGTGGGCGCGGGCACGAGGACTTCGGCATGCGCGTCTCTCGGGAGCCGGATGCGTCGGGCATTGACTGGCGGTTCGTCTTTGATTTCTATGAGGTGCGCGCAAGCGGACTTGGTCGCCGAATCCAGGTATTTGGCTGAATTGGGAGCAGACGCACAATGAAAACCCTTACTCTCGGTTCGACCATAGGCATACTAGGGGGCGGGCAACTCGGGCGCATGACAGCGCTCGCGGCGGCTCGACTTGGTTATCGCTGCCATGTGTTTTGTCCGGATGCGAACGAGCCAGCCGTGGCCGTATGCGCTGAACACACAGAAGCCTCCTTTGCCGATCGGGGAGCGCTCGAGAGGTTTGCCGCATCCGTCGATGTCGTGACACTCGAATGGGAGAATGTCCCGCTCGAGACCTTGGAGGTACTGGGGGCGCTCGTACCTGTCCATCCCGGACCCCAGGTGCTGCGCGTAGCGCAAGATCGGGCGCAGGAAAAAGATTTTGCCAGGAAAAATGGCATCGGCACGGCTGATTTTGTCGTCGTCGGCTCGGCGGCAAAACTTGCAACGGCGCTCGCGCAGTTCCCCTTGCCAGCCATCCTCAAATCGACACGCATGGGATATGACGGTAAAGGGCAGGTCAAGATCACAGCAGGGATGACGGCCGGGGCGGCCTGGCGGGAGATGGGCAGCCCGGTCGGCATTCTGGAGGCCTATGTCGATTTTGCCTGTGAGATTTCGGTTATTGTTGCCTGTCGAGCGGACGGAGCCATGGTCACCATTCCGCCGGTCGAGAACATTCACCGTAACCATATTCTCGCCGAAACCCATGCCCCCGCCGGCATTGACCCCTCCGTAGCGCGCGAAGCCGAACATATCGCGCGGCGCCTGGCTGAAAAGCTGGAAGTCGTCGGACTGTTAGCCGTCGAGATGTTCGTCCTGAAACAGCCCGACCGAGACGGACATCGTGTGTTGATGAACGAAATTGCGCCTCGTCCGCACAATTCGGGCCATTGGACGATCGATGCGTGCGCCTGCAGCCAGTTCGAGCTTCTCGTCAGGGCCATCTGTGGACTGCCTCTTGGTGACACGACACCGCATAACCGGGCGGTGATGCATAACCTCATTGGGGATGATGTGCGACGGTGGCAGGCCCTGCTGGAGGACCCGCGCGCCTGCGTTCATTTCTACGGCAAGACAGACGCCCGGCCCGGGCGTAAAATGGGGCACGTCACGTATTTAAAAGGTGCCTGGTAAGGCTCCCCGACCTGGTCGTCACACGTCGCCGAGGCATATGCCGAGACCTCGGGCGGTTTTGACGAGTGAGCCCGAGGGCTCCACTTGCTGGTTTGTCTTGATGGCTTCCGTCAGGGGGACGTCGATGACTTTCCGGTTCGACCAGGCCACCATACGGTCAAACTTCCCCGCCGCAATCAAATCGACGGCATGCACGCCGAACGCCGCGGCAATTAGGCGATCTTGCGCATCGGGTTGGCCGCCCCGCTGGACGTGTCCCAGCACCGTAACTCGGGTTTCGGCGTTGCAGAGGGCCGCGATTTGGGCGCCAATTATGTGCCCGATGCCACCAAGTCGTTTTTGCCCGTCGACGAAATCTTTGGTCACGCGACTGCCTTCGGTGGTGCGCACGGCTTCCGATATGACAACGAGCGCGAAGTTGCGACCGTCTTTACGCAGTTTCTGAATGTGGTCAGCGACCTTGCGGATGTCATAGGGGATTTCTGGGATCAGAATGACATCGGCGCCGCCCGCAATACCGGCTGTCAGCGCAATATGCCCAGCGTCTCGCCCCATGACCTCAAGGATCATGATCCGGTCATGGCTCGCCGCGGTGGGTTGCAAACGATCCAAGGCCTCCGTAGCGACTTCGACAGCCGTGTCGAAGCCAATGGACATTTCAGTCATGCCGAGATCGTTATCGATCGTCTTTGGAATGCCGACCAGGGAAAAACCACCTTTTTTGGCCAGGCGGTGCAGGATATCCAGGCTGCCGTCGCCACCGATGCCGATAAGGGCGTCACACTTGAGCGAACGGAAGGATTGGGCGATTTCATCCGAACGATCCTTGAGGCTGCCGTCCGGCATCGGATAGGCGAAGGGGTCGCCCTTGTTTGTGGTTCCGAGAATGGTGCCTCCCTGCCGCATCATCACCGTATCCACCTGTCGGGGGTCGAGCGGCATGATGTGTGGGGGTGTGCTCAGAAGCCCATGCGTACCCGCCATAATGCCGACAACTTCGTATTGGAGACCGGCCGCGCGCAGAACAACGGCGCGGATAACTGCGTTGAGGCCGGCGCAATCGCCGCCGCTGGTCAGAATGGCAATACGTTTTAGGGGTGAAGGCATTAGAGGACTCCTGTTGGGGAAGGCATCTTAACCACAGGTCGACATATGGCAAAGGATATCCCGCAGTTAGGGCCTAAAAATTCAATATAGACCGCTAGACCTTGCGCCTGTCCTTAACGTAAACTCACGGCCAAACAGCGAGTCCCTGCATGGCCACCGATAAAACCTATAACCCGACGGAAGCCGAAACGAAGCTCTATACCGACTGGGAAAAGTCGGGCGCTTTTGCGTGCGACGTGACGTCCGAAGCCGAGCCGTGGTGCATTATGATGCCGCCGCCGAACGTAACGGGCAGCCTGCATATGGGCCATGCTTTGACGTTTACACTTCAGGATGTGTTGGTTCGATACAAGCGCATGCGCGGCTTTGATGCGCTTTGGCAGCCGGGCACGGATCATGCCGGTATAGCGACGCAAATGGTCGTTGAGCGCGAGCTCGCTGCCGAGAGCCGGGCGGCGGGTGCACCCATAACGCGACGCGAACTGGGACGTGAGGCGTTCCTGAAAAAAGTTTGGGAATGGAAGCGGGAGTCCGGCGATACGATTACGACACAGCTCCGTCGTCTTGGCGCTTCATGTGACTGGTCGCGCGAACGCTTCACGATGGATCCGGCGCTCAGCACCGCCGTCACCAAGGCGTTCGTAACGCTCTATCGCGAGAAGCTTATTTACAAGGACAAGCGCCTGGTCAATTGGGACCCGAAAATGCTGACAGCCGTTTCCGATCTTGAGGTCGAGCAAAAGGAAGTGAAAGGCCATATGTGGCACTTCCGCTACCCGTTGGAAAAGGACCCTGCGCAATTTATCTGCATCGCGACGACGCGCCCCGAAACAATGCTTGGTGACGGCGCCGTTGCCGTGCGAGCGGACGATGAACGGTATAAACATCTTATAGGGCAGCATGTCATCCTGCCGCTCGCCAATCGCCGCATTCCTATTATTGCCGACGAATACCCCGATCCCGAAAAAGGCAGCGGCGCCGTCAAGATAACGGCCGCCCATGATTTCAACGACTTTGCCGTCTGGAGTCGCCATCGCGACAAGGACTATTTCACCGCGCAAAAAGACGGCGGTCTTATTAATCTGTTCGACGCTCATGCGCGGATGAACGAGAACGTGCCCGCCGTCTACCAAGGGCTGGATCGTTATGAAGCGCGGAAACGCATTATTGCCGATCTTGAGGCGTTGGGTCTGGTGGAGAAGATCGAGCCGATTACCCATACCGTGCCGCATGGGGACCGCTCGGGCGTCGTTATTGAACCTTGGTTGTCGGAGCAATGGTACTGCGATGCCAAAGCTCTCGCGGCGCCGGCCCTTAAAGCTGTCGAAACCGGCAAAACCAAATTCGTGCCCGAGCAATGGACGAATACCTATTATGCCTGGATGCGGAACATCGAGCCGTGGTGCATCAGCCGGCAATTGTGGTGGGGTCATCAAATTCCGGCGTGGTACGGCCCGGATGAGCATGTTTTCGTTGCTGAAAGTGAGGAGCAAGCCAAAGCCGAAGCTCTCAAGCATTATGGTGCGGCTACCGGGCTAAAGCGTGATGAGGATGTGCTCGACACCTGGTTCTCCTCGGCTTTGTGGCCGTTTTCGACGTTGGGCTGGCCGGAGCCGACGCGGGAACTCAAACGCTATTACCCGACGGACGTTCTCGTTACCGGGTTCGATATAATCTTCTTTTGGGTCGCCCGAATGATGATGATGGGGTTGCACTTCATGCAGGACGTGCCGTTCGAAACGGTCTACATCCATGCGCTGGTTCGCGACGAAAAGGGCCAGAAAATGTCCAAAACGAAGGGCAACGTCCTGGACCCGTTGAACATCATCGAAACTTACGGCTGCGACGCGTTACGTTTTACGATGGCGCACATGTCAACACCCGGACGAGACATTAAGCTTGCCCCGGGGCGCATCGAGGGCAACCGTAATTTTGCCACCAAGCTCTGGAACGCTGCTCGGTATTGCCAGATGAACGAATGCGCGTGGCAGCCCGGTTTCGATCCGGCGGCCGTCAAGCAGACGCTCAATCGGTGGATTGTGGCAGAAACCAAATTCGCGGCGGATAAAGTGGCACGGCATCTCGACGAATTTCGGTTCGATCTGTCAGCCGCAGCGGCCTACGACTTTATTTGGAACAGCTTTTGTGACTGGTATCTGGAGTTTACGAAGCCGGTCATTGGGGGAGGGGACCAAGCGGCAAAAGCCGAGACCCGGGCCACGACCGCCTGGGTGCTGGGCCAGATCATGCGGCTCCTGCACCCGTTCATGCCCTATATCACAGAAGAGCTTTGGGGGCATTTTGTCGGGGGCTCTCTGCTCATGAAAGACGCCTGGCCGGTCCTGCCGGACGCTGTGGCTGACAAGACAGCGCAAGCCGAAATCGGGTGGGTCATTAAGCTTATCTCGACCATCCGTGCCATCCGCGCCGAATTAAATGTTCCCGGAAATGCCCAAGTTCAATTGCAGCTGAAAGATGTGAACGAATCCAGCCGTGCAAGACTCGAACGCCATCACTCCCTTGTGTTGCGGTTGTCCCGCGTCGCCGAGATCACCTATGTCACCGCCGTGCCCAAAGGGGCTGCCCAGGCCATCATTGAGGAGATGACGCTTATCCTGCCTCTCGCTGATATCATTGACCTCGAGCAGGAACGAGCGCGCCTTGGCAAGGAAACGGAGAAATGGGCTGCGGAAATACGCAAAGTCGACGCCAAGCTCGGCAACAAAGATTTTGTCGAGCGTGCGCCGCCTGAGATCATCGAAGAGCATCAGGCGCGCAAGAGCGAAGCCGAGGCGATGCTGGCCAAGCTCGAGGC
>JALYJG010000015.1:0-9051 GCA_030775365.1 Pseudomonadota bacterium | reverse complement strand
ACCACAAATGAAGGATCAACATATGAGTTTCGTTTTGTCGAAGGTGTTGTGGGTTTTCTTTTCGCCCGGCAATGCCTTGGTGCTGTTGCTGTTGGCCGGTGCCTTTCTGGCGGTTGCCCAGCGTGAGAGCTGGCGCGTTCTTGGCCGGCGCATATGCTTTGCCGTCGCCCTGTTGTTTTTCCTATGTGCGATTTTTCCGGTCGGTGACTGGATGTTACTGCCGCTGGAAAACCGCTTCCCCGCCAGCAAACCTGAGCATGTTGATGGGATCATCCTAGTCGGCGAGGACGAGAACCCCGAACTGGCCGCGGCGCGGGGGCAGCCGGCGGCCCATTTTTCTGCTGACGACTATATTGTGTTCGCGTCGCTGGCCCGACGGTACCCGCAGGCCAAGCTGCTCTATACCGGCGGCTCCGGGCTTATTGCCCCCAATCCGGATTTGAGCAATGCCGAAGTTGCCCGGAAGGCTCTCGGAGGCCTGGGCGTGCCGGTCGAGCATATGGTGTTCGAAGATACATCGCGCAATACATATGAAAACGCCGTAAAGTCCGCCGCTCTTGTGAATCCTACCAAACAGCAAAAGTGGTTGCTGGTCACGAGCGCACAGCACATGCCGCGCACCGTGCTCTGTTTCCGAAAGGCTGGCTGGAACGTGGTGCCTTTTCCGGCGAGCTATATCACCAGCGGCGAATTCAACACCCGGCTGCAATTTGCGCTGGCCGCGCATTTATTCGAAATGGAGCTGGCTGTACACGAATACCTTGGCCTCGTGGGCTATAAATTGATGGGCTACACGGACGAATTATGGCCCCGTTGAAGCGGCTCGCCTTCCTTTTTCTGATGGTGTTATGCGGTGCGGCGACGGCCGACGCGGCGCTTGTGCGCGACGAAGCGTTCGAACAGTGGCTCCAAGGCTTGCAGATGGAGGCGGTTGCCGACGGTGTATCGGCTCCCACGGCGCAAAACGTCTTGAGCGACGTGGAGCTGGACGATCGGGTCCTTGCGCTTGACGGCAAGCAGCCGGAGACTACCATCACGTTCGAGGATTACGTCCGCCGCACGATCACGGCGGACCGCGTTGCCGAGGGCCGCCGCCTGTTGCGCGAAAACGCGGCGACCCTGGAAGAGGTTGGCAAGCGCTATAGCGTTCAACCTAAAATTATTGTTGCGCTTTGGGGTGTGGAAAGCAGCTTTGGACGCAATAGCGGCGATTTTTCTGTTATCGACGCGCTCGTGACGCTGGCCTATGGGGGCCGCCGTGCTGAGTTCTTCCGCAAAGAACTCTTGAACGCTCTGCATATTATCGACCAGCAGCATATGAAGGCCGCCGAACTGCGCGGCTCATGGGCCGGGGCCATGGGTCAGTGCCAATTTATGCCGTCAACTTATTTGCACTTTGCGGCGAGCTTCACAAACAGCAGTCCAAACATCTGGGATAATCAGGCGGATGTCTTCGCTTCGATTGCCAATTACATAGCGGCCGAAGGCTGGCGGGGCGACCGCGACTGGGGCTATGAGGTGACGTTGGTTCGTGACATCCCGGAGACCGACGTCGGATTGACCAAAAAGCAGCCCGTTATCGACTGGGAACAAGAAGGGGTGCGCGGCATCAATGGCGAATCTCTTCCGGACTCGCCGGTGGAGATGTCGTTAATCGCTCCGGACGGCGCGGGCGGGCGTCACTTTTTGGTTTCCGATAATTTTCGTGCTCTTATGCGCTGGAATCACTCGACCTTCTTTGCGACCTCCATCGGGCTCTTGGCAGATAGGATTGAATAATGCGCACCCTTCGCTTCCTTCCCGTCCTGGCACTTACGCTTTTGTTGCTCGCGTGCGGCGGGCAGACCTCTGGACCGGCCACAGGGAAGGGCGGGGGTGAAGGTATATATAAGGTCGGCGAGCCTTATCAGATCAGCGGTGTATGGTACTATCCGCATGAAGACTACAGCTATGATGAGACTGGAATCGCATCCTGGTATGGTGAGGCGTTCCATGGCGCTACGACGTCGAATGGTGAGATCTTTAACAAGAACGAGCTGACGGCCGCGCATAAGACATTACCTCTGCCTACGCTGGCGCGTGTGACGAACCTGGACAATGGACGCTCGATCGTCGTCCGCATCAATGATCGCGGGCCTTTTTCTGGCTCCCGCATCATCGATCTCTCGCAGCGGTCGGCTCAGCTGCTCGGTTTTGAGCAAGTCGGCACCGCCAAAGTGCGCGTCCAAGTGCTCGCTGACGAAAGCAAAGCCATTGCGGACGCCATGCGGCATTACGGCGGTGCAGCGCCGGTTACAGTGGCCGCAGGGCCGCCATCACCAATCTCGCCGGCTCAGGAGGTGGAAGCACATCCGAGCGCTGGCGTCGCGTCGGTTACGTCACAAGAACTCCCGCCCCCTATTGCTCAGATCAAGACAATCGATCCCGTGCGGACGACGCCCGCCGTTCACCAACAGCTTCTGGAAACGCGGCCGGTGCCCGAGGTCGTACAACTGCCGGTTACGGGTCCGCACCGTATTTACGTCCAGGCTGGCGCGTTTACCGTTCTTGAAAATGCCATGAAGATGCAGCAACGTTTGATGCCTATCGGGCCCGTCAACGTCGTCGAGGCTATCGTTAACGGTCGGAAGTTCTATCGGGTCCGTATCGGGCCTTTGCCGGGGGTCTCGCAGGCCGATGACGTGCTGCAGAAAGCAAAGAGCGCCGGTGCCGACAACGTACGAACAGTCGTGGATTGAGAGTCGCAATGAAGAAATCGTGCCTGAGCTTTCTGTTTTTCATCCTGTTCTGCCCCTCGGCTTTGGCGCAGGCGGTCGCGCCGGTTGAGACGGCGGCACGCCAGGCGTTTCTAATCGACGCGAACACGAATACCGTCTTGTACGCTAAGGATGCCGACGTGCAGATGCCCACATCGTCCATGAGTAAAATGATGACGATCTATCTCGTCTTCGAAGCGTTGAAGACCGGCAAGCTGAAAATGGATGATATGTTGCCGGTCAGCGAGCATGCGTGGCGACAAGAGGGGTCGCGGATGTACCTTAACGTCCACGACAAAGCGCGCGTGGAGGACCTTATTCGCGGCGTCGTCATCCAGTCCGGAAACGATGCGGCCGTGGTTTTCGCTGAAGCGCTTGGAAGTGGCTCGGAGCTTGTCTTTGGGGAAATGATGAACGTCAAGGCGAAGGAGCTTGGTATGACCCATAGCCACTTCATCAACGCGACAGGCCTGCCCGACCCGCAACACTATTCGACCGCGCGCGACTTAGCGACGCTCGCCCTCGCCCTCATCCACGACTTTCCCGAATATTATCATTACTTTTCGGAACTGGAATTTACATATAACAACATTAAACAAGGCAATCGCAATCCTTTGCTCTATCATACGGAAATGCATGTTGACGGTCTCAAGACGGGCCACACGGATGTCGGCGGTTTCGGATTGACCGCGTCGGCGTTGCGCGATGGGCGTCGGCTCGTCCTCGTCATCAACGGGTTAGGGGACTTGCCGGGTGAGCGTGGGTTGCAGGCGCGGGCGGACGAGTCCGCGCATGTGCTCGACTACGGTTATCGGGAATTCGGCCTTTACCCCGTTGCGAAGGCCGGCGAGAAGCTCGCCGATGCTAAGGTGTGGCTTGGGCTCGCGCCCAGCGTAGCCATCGAGGCGCCGAAGGACATAATTTTTACGCTGCCGCGCGGCGCACGCAGCGAGTTGAAAGCTAGCGTGGTGTTTACGCAACCCATAATGGCACCGATCAGCAAAGGCCAGGCGATCGGGTCTTTGAAGATTTCCGCGCCGGGCATGGAGACGAAGAGTGTACCGCTCGTCGCGGCCGCGGATGTGCCAAAGGCCGGGTTTTTCGCATGTCTTAAAGACAAGCTGCTTTTATTCCTCGGGAAATACCCGTCTTGAGGCGCGGGAAATTCATCACGCTTGAAGGTGGGGAGGGCGCCGGCAAATCGACCCAGGCGAAGCATCTGGCGGATATGCTCCGCCGCGAAGGACTGGAAACGGTCCTCACCCGGGAAGTTGGCGGATGTCCCTCGGCCGAAGACATCCGTTCTTTGTGGCTCGGCAAGGCCGAGGGCTATTGGGATCCGTTTACGGAGGTGCTGCTAATCTCGGCGGCCCGCCGGGAGCATCTTGTACGGACGATATGGCCGGCCCTCGACCGGGGCGCTTGGGTCATTTCCGATCGTTTTGTTGACTCCACGCGCGCCTATCAGGGGTTGGCGATGAATATGGGGCTTGAAGTCGTTGACCACTTTTACCATCATATCGCACAGAATTTTGAACCCGATATGACCTTGCTGCTCGATGTGCCTGTGGCCATAGGGTTGCAACGGATGCGGGCTCGCCAAGGCCCCGACGATCGTTACCAGCAAAAGGATGCCGACTTTCACCAGTCGCTGCGCGATGCCTATCTGCGACTGGCCAGGGTCCACTCCGAGCGCTTCCGAATTATTGACGCGGACCGGGACTCGGACGCGGTAAGTCACGATATTGCCAAAGCGGTCGGGTCGATTTTACAGACCTGAAGGGGTAGAGGTTGCCGGGGGATATTGAGCATGCCTGTCGCGCCATCGTCGCATAACCTGTCCCTGATAGGACACGAAGCAGCCTTTCAACAGGCCGTGGATGCGATAGCTTCCGGTCGGTTGCATCACGCCTGGCTCCTGACGGGAATCGAAGGCATCGGAAAGGCAACGCTGGCGCGTCAGATCGCCACCCATGTCCTTATCGGCGGCGACGGGGCCGTCCGCCCCTCCGCTACCTCCGGGCGCGCCGAACGCTTGATTGCGGCGGACTCGCATCCGGATCTCTTGACCCTGCGCCGCGCGACCGATGACAAGACCGGCGAGACGAGAAAAGTCATCGTTGTCGACGAGGCGTTGAAAGTTGGCGCTTTCCTCCGTCGTACCGCGACGCACGGCGGCTGGCGTGTGGTGGTCGTCGATGAAGCCGATGCGCTCAATCGGCACGCTCAAAATGCTGTGTTGAAAATTCTTGAAGAGCCACCGGCCAGAGCGCTCATCCTAATGACGGCTACCCGGCCGGGCGCGCTGCTGCCAACGATCCGTTCGCGCTGCCGGGTCTTGCAGCTCTCCCCTCTGACGGATGCGCAAATCAAAGTTATTCTAGCGCGATCCGCTGAAGCCTTAGCCACAGACATGGTGGACAATCTGACAACACTTTCAGGTGGCAGCGCCGGTTTCGCCCTCAAGATCCTGAGGAGCGAAGTGCTGCCGCTCTATGCGGAACTGGTGGCAGTCATTGAGGCCCCGGCCTCGCTTGACGTGGCTCGCCTCCATAAACTTGCGGATCAGATCAGCCGAAAAGCCGATGCCGAAAGTTATGAGACATTAACGATCTTGCTGTTGGATCGTTTACAAAAAGTGGTCCGGGCGTTTGCGCTGGACGGGCGGGATCAAGTGCATGTCGATCGTAAAGTCCAGCTCTGGGTTAGGGTGCGGGACCTGTTTGCCCTTGCGGAAGGTGCCAATCTTGATCGTAAACTGGCTTTTGTAAACGCCGTCATGGATATACGTAACGCTTCCTAGTTCGTCGCACTCAACTGGCCTTGGGAGGCTTCATGCTAAAAGAGCTTCGTGCCAATTTTGTCCTCTTTTTCCTTCTGATGCTTCTCACCGGCTTTGTCTATCCGATACTGGTGCTGGGCACCGGGCAGGGGATATTTCAAAGGCAGGCCAATGGAAGTCTCATCGAGGTCCAGGGCCGCCCTATCGGCTCGCAGCTGATCGGGCAAAATTTTGTCAGCCCTGGATATTTTCACGGACGTCCCTCGGCCGCAGGCAGCGGTTACGACGCTGGAAACTCGGCCGGAAGTAACCTCGCTCCGACAAGCGCCGACCTCATGAAAACCGTGGCTGATCGGGTGGAGGAGCTGAGAAAGGACGGTTCTCTTTATCCTATACCTGTCGATCTTGTGACGACGTCGGCAAGCGGTCTCGACCCGGACATCTCCCCGGCGGCGGCCCGATTTCAGGCGCCCCGTGTCGCCGGGGCCCGGAAGCTGACGATCGGCGCGGTCGAAGATCTTATATTGCAGCATACAGAAGCACCCGCTTTGGGCTTTATCGGGGACGCGCGCGTCAACGTCCTTGAGCTTAATCGTGCGCTCGACGCTATGTCCCCATCTCGCCGCTAGCGAGGTCTGGGAAGCCTATTTGTCTTTTTGGGCAGTTTTTGCATAATAGGGGTATGGCTAAGCATATGACCAAATATCTCGCCATGCCGCGCGCGGGTTTTCTTATTCTCGCCGCCTCCGTCGGCGCGCTGATTTTCGCGTTCATCCTGCAATATGGTTTTGATGTCCATCCTTGTGTTTTGTGTCTATGGCAGCGCGTACCCTTCGGCCTGACCTCCGCCTTAGCGGTCACAGCGTTGATCTGGCGTCCGTACCGCGCCCATGCGCGCGTGTTGATCGGGCTGTGCGCGGCACTTTTCTTCGTGAACGCCGGGCTGGCTTTTTTTCATACCGGCGTTGAGCAGCACTGGTGGGCGGGTACGTCGGGTTGCGCCGTGCCCCCCTTGCACGCGGCGTCGGTAGAAGATTTGCGGGCCCGGATTATGAACGCGGTTCTCGGCCATTGCGATCAAATCAGTTGGACTTTTCTTGGCCTGTCCATGGCGAACTGGAATATTCCGTTCTCGCTGGCTTTGGGGTCCTTTTGCCTGGCTGCGGCCGTGTTTCGTCAGCCCAAATTCAGGTCATGACGAAAAAAAAACCTAAGCGACCAAAGCGAAATAGCAAGGGCGATGGGCTTCCCGGCCGGCCGACGGCTAAGGCGACGGTAGCGCGCATGATACGCGTCGACCACGCCGGGGAATTTGGCGCGCAGCGGATCTACGCCGGACAACTGTCTGTTCTTGGTAAGGGGAAGACCGGCGATATTTTGCGCCACATGGCAAAACAGGAGGAAGCGCATCTGGCCGCGTTTGAACAGCAGATGATTGAACGGCAGGTGCGGCCCACGGTGCTTCATCCCTTATGGCGCGTAGCCGGTTTCGCGCTCGGTGCCTTTACAGCAACGCTGGGAGAAAAAGCGGCCATGGCCTGTACTGTCGCTGTCGAGGAAGTGATTGACGAACATTACAAAGGGCAGCTTGAGATTCTCGGGGACGACGAATCGGCTTTGCGCGGGCTCATTACCAAGTTCCGCAACGAGGAAATCGAGCATAAAGATATAGGTCTCGGCCACGGGGCCGAGGAACTCGCCTATTTTCCGCTGTTGCGAGCGCTCATACGGGCGGGCTCGAAAACGGCGATCTGGCTTTCCGAGCGCGTGTAAGCTTTCCGCGTGCTTTTATATGAGGCTGCTGAGTTTTTTCTGCGGTCTCGGACCGTAGTGGCTGATGACTTCCGCCGCGGCGATGGCGCCTATGTGCCCGGCTTCGGCCAGTGACCTGCCATGGGTCAAGCCAAAAAGGAAACCGGCCGCAAACAGGTCGCCCGCCCCTGTGGTGTCCACCACTTTTTCGACCCGGACGGCAGGAATTTCAGCTGTCGCGCTTCCGTTGGTGACGATGGCGCCCTTTTCGCTCAGGGTCGTAACCGCGATGGAGCAGTGTTCGCGGACCGACGCTATAGCACCGCCAAGATCCTGGGTCTGATAAAGCGCCATCAATTCACTCTCGTTGGCGAACAGAACGTCGACGTTATTCTTGATCAGCTCGAGAAATTCCTCGCGATGGCGCCCGACGCAAAAGGTATCCGAAAGCGTCAGAGACAATTGCCGTCCGGACTCATGGACGATTTTGGCCGCATGGCGGAACGCCTTTTTGGCCTCCGGCGGGTCAAACAGATAGCCCTCGAGATAGGTAATTTGCGAGTTCATGACAACGTCAGCTTGGACGTCGCTCACCCCAAACTCGACCGCCGCGCCGAGATAGGTGTTCATGCTGCGCTGTGCGTCCGGGGTGACGAGGATGAGGCAGCGGCCCGTAGGCGCGCTTTCCTGGGCGGGGGCCGTGGCAAAGTGCACCCCTTGCGCATGCATGTCGTGCCGAAATATAGCCCCTAATTGGTCGGCTTTTACTTTGCCCATATAGGCAGGCTTTCCACCAAGCGAAGCGATGCCGGCAACGGTGTTACCGGCGGAACCACCGGACATTTCAACGGCGGGCCCGATCATGTCGTACAACGTGCCGGCGCGCTCAGCATCGATCAAGGTCATAGCGCCTTTTGCTATGCCGTGGGCCTTTAAAAAGTCCTCGGTCGCATCGGCGATAACGTCGACCAGTGCGTTACCAATAGCGCAAACATCAAAAGCAGGGTTGGACATGGATCTCTCGATTAGGGGGGAGGGAGCAGGCCTTGATGAACCGGAAAAATAAAAGTGCGGCTTTGCTCAAGGGTGTCTTCGGCAATGTTCTGACTTTCGGTTCTGAGGTCCGAGTTATGACTTCCGAGTTCATACTTCGGAACCTTCGGTCCGGATCTTGATTTCGAACTGGGATTTTCAGTGGCCCGAGGAGCAGCTCGCGCCATGGGCGAGATCAACGATGGTGCCGTTGGAGGGAATTGAACCCCCGACCTTGGCTTTACGAAAGCCCTGCTCTACCCCTGAGCTACAACGGCATCGACAATCTCCCGAATTCTCTTAGTCGGTTCACAGGCAGGCGTCAATCTGGCTGGTCGGTTAAACCGGGTGAAAGGATGACGGCGCCCCAGAATATGTGGCAGATTAAGGCATGTCCCGTGACCCTTTTTCCCCCACCCTGCAACCCAAAGTGCCTTTGGTACTCGTTTCGGCGGCGGCGCTGATCGATCACGAACAGCGGGTCTTGCTCGCTGAACGACCGGCCGGCAAGCCGATGGCGGGTCTGTGGGAGTTTCCTGGGGGAAAAGTTGCGGCCGGCGAAACGCCTGAGGGCGCGCTGCTACGCGAGCTGGAGGAGGAGCTGGGCATCACGACATCGGCGTCTGAGCTTTCGCCGCTTACTTTCGCGTCCCATCAATACGACCGATTTCACTTACTCATGCCCATCTACACATGCCGCGTGTGGCAGGGCGTGCCACAGCCAAAAGA